>JAJXXG010001236.1 GCA_021781255.1 Acidobacteriota bacterium | reverse complement strand
ATCGGCCTTACTCCGAAGGCCGTGGTGGACAACGTCATTACCGCCCTCACTTCGGACGGTATGATCGCTCCCAGCTACTGGATCGATCCCAAGACCGGCAACAACTACATGCTCGCCGTGCAGTATTACACCAAGCATATCGAGCACATGTCCATGGACGACTTCCGGCAGATTCCTCTGCATGCGCCCGATGTTGCCAACTATACTCCGCTGCAGTCGGTTGCAAAGATTAACCAGATCAACACGCCGACTGAGATCGATCACTTCCAACTCCGTCGCGAAATTGATATCTACGTAAGTCCGCGCGGCACAGATCTCGGCAAGGTGGGCAAGGAGGTACAGAAGATCGTCGCCGCCACAAAGGTCCCGCACAACGTCAGCATCGATATCCGCGGCGCTGTCGATGGCATGAATCAGTCCTTCAAGCGATTCAGCTTCGGCATCCTTATCTCCATCGTGCTGGTCTATCTCATCCTGATGGCTCAGTTCCGTTCTTTCCTGGATCCGTTCATCATTCTGATGGCGGTGCCTCCGGGTGTAGTCGGGGTGCTCATGATCCTCTACTTTACCGGCAGCACGCTGAACATCATGTCGCTCATGGGCGTCATCATGATGGTCGGTATCGTCGTCTCCAACAGCATCCTGATTGTGGAATTCACTGGAACTCTCCATAAAGAAGGTCTGCCTCTGCTCGAAGCCTGCGTGGAATCCTGCAAGGTGCGTTTGCGCCCCATCCTCATGACCTCATTGGCCAGTGTCCTTGGCATGATCCCCATGGCCCTCGGCCTTGAGGCGGGCAGCGAACAGTACGCACCGCTGGCCCGCGCTGTGATCGGCGGGCTGACCATTTCCGTCATCATCACCATCTTTCTTGTGCCCGCCGTATATCTCATCGTGCACAAGGAGAAGGAAAACAAGGCCGGCGACCAGGAGGCAACCGCATGAAGACCCACTACGGCAGCATTCTTATCGCAGCCATCACGCTCCCGCTCACGGCGGGAGCACAAACCGTAGCCAAGCTGCCCAACGCGCCTGCGCCTGCCATGATGATGCAGGCGGCGCAGACCGCACAGGCAGGGTCTATGGCTGCGTCCACCTCAGGCCCCGGTTCCAACACGGGGTCTCTGCCTACGCTCACGCGCCAGCAGGCTGAGGCCATGGCGATCAAGCACAACCCCAACATCACGGTCGGCAGGCTCCTGGCTCTGGCGCAGCACCAGGTGGTGCGCCAGGCGCGTTCCGCCGATCTGCCCACGCTGACGGGCGACATCACCGCTGTGGAAGCCAAGAACGGCAGCCGAATCTCCGCGGGATACCTCTCCGCGTCCCGCCTGATGCAGCACGCCGGCGCAGGCGGAACACTCTCGCAGCTCATTACTGACTTCGGCCGCACGCACAATCTTATCCTCTCGCAGAAGCTTGAGGCGAAGGCGCAGGACGCCAACGCCCTGGCAACCACAGAGGATATTGTGCTGGCGACCGACCAGGCCTTCTATAATGCGCTGGAGGCACAGGCGCTTGTTAAGGTCGCGGCGCAAACCGTGAATACCCGCCAGACGACCGAGACCCAGGTCAGCGAAATGACGCGCAAGAAGCTGAAATCCACGCTCGACCTGAGCTTTGCGCAGGTGGATCTCTCGCGCGGCAAGCTGCTCCAGCTCGACGCGCAAAACAACGCCGACTCCGCCATGGCAACACTGGACGACATCCTCGGCCTTGACCACGACGTCGAGTTCCACCTGGTGGAAGCCAAAGCCACCGTGCAGCCGCCACCCGACCAGGCCCAGCCGCTCGTCGATCTGGCTCTGAAACAACGGCCGGATCTGATTGCCCTGGCCTATCACCAGCAGTCAGCCGTCAAGCTGGCGCATTCGGATCGCGAGCAAATGCTGCCGACAATCAGCGCGCTCGGTACCGTCGGCTCGGTTCCCGTTCGTACCGACCAGTTCTACACCAGCAACTGGTGGGGAGGTGTGGGCGTCAACATGAACATCCCCATCTTCAATGGCTTCCTGTATAGCGCTCAGGCCAAAGAAGCCTCTTATCGTGCTGAAGCGGACTCAGAGGCCGCCCGTTCATTGCGTGACAGGATCGTGCGTGATGTGCGCATGGCCTGGCTCGCATCAAATACCGCTTGGCAGCGCGTCAGTGTCGAGCAACAGCTGGTCCAGGAGGCGAACTTGGCGCTGACGCTGGCGCAAACCCGCTACAGGCTGGGCCTGAGTTCGATTGTTGAGCTTAGTCAGGCGCAGCTGCAGCAGACGCAGGCGCAAATTGGTTACACGAACGCCAAGTACCAATACCGGCTCTCGCTCGCTACGCTGAACTACGAGACAGGCACTCAGCCGTAAGCGCAAGCTCGCAGCCAAACAAGAAGGGCATCCCGCGGGATGCCCTTCTTCGTGATCGCAAAGCCGCTAAGCTATGGAACGCCTGAGCCCACCGAACGGCTGTCGTATTGGCTGTTTGCATTTGTTCGGCCAGCGTACTGTGTCGAGGTATGCAGGTCCACAACCTCGCCCTGAACCAGGATGCGAGCCGTCACATCGTCTGTATCCGTTCGGATGACCGTGACGTAGGGGCTGTTCTGTGCCGCTACAAAGACGCTGCCGGCGGGGTAGTTGTAAACCGAGGTGATGGACCGCACCCGCGGCTGAACCATGGAGCCGGGATTGGTCGGGTCCTGCACTGGTGCGAGCTGGATCGTCTTAAGCAGTTGGAAACTCGTGAGGCTGATTACGGAGACCGTGCCGTCGCCCTCGTTTGCCACGTACGCTTTGCTGCCGTCCTGCAGGACAGATACAGCCGCGGGTTCATGACCCACCGGGATCGTTGCCAGCACTTTTCCGAAGGTTCCGCTGTCGTTGCCGTAGATGTCCAGGCTCGTGTCGATCACGCTCACCGTGTCGTTGTCATAGTTGGCGACAACAAGCAGGCTACCCGGCGTAAAAAAGTCGGCGTGCACTGGCCCCGCGTTGCACGGCGTTGCGCCGTTGCACAGATTGATCGTCGCGGTGCCATTCAAATACGGCGACGCATTGATTGTGTCCAGCTGGTTCAGCTGGTCGTTGATCACTGTAATCGTTCCGCTGCCCCGGTTCAGGATGAAGGACCGGTTGCCGTCTGCCGAAGTTACGCCGAACACCGGACATACCCCCAGCGGAATCCGAGACGATATGGCGTCGGACGCTGTTTCAATTCCATCGGCTTCACCATTGACGGTTACCGAGGAAGGGTTGGCGCAGGTGCCCCACGGAATGTCTCCACCCGCGCTGAGAGTATTGCCCTGGCTGATCGCGTAGACGCGCTGGGCATTGGGAATACCCGTCAGGTTAATCACGCTCGGCGCGACGTTGGTGACGTCGACCTTCAGTGAGGGCGGATTTCCGCTCATTGCCGCGACCGCATTGCGGCCTTCCTCCACAATGTATTGCTGGCCGGGGAAGGCCAGCGCATTGATGGGGACCGAGCCCGGCAGCAATGTGCTGGTCGCGATATCCTTTGACATCAGGGACTCGCTGATTCCGGCCGCGCTCAGTGTGCCGTCGCAATTCTCGCTGAATGCATCAAAGCCGTTTGAGTCCAGCGCGAAGGTCAATGGCCCGTTGCCCAACGTTGCCAGCGCCGCCACGCTGTCACCCGCTGCATCTACCACGGTAACAACGCCAGGATTGGCATAGGCTTGCGACGGGCAGGGCGGAGCCGTTGCCGACGCCGAAGCTTGCATGAGGCCGGGCTGCGAAAAGACGGCAACATACGTCAGCGGCTGGGCAGCAGGTCCGGTTTTCGTGACGGGATTGATAACGGGACGATACAAGCTGCCACAACCAGCCACACCAGCCAAAACCAGCACCCCGAAGGCTGCCGGCCATTTCATGCTCTGCACTCGCAAATACCTCACTCCGCTGTAAATCCTGTTAGAAAGATGATTGTAAATCACCGTCGGCATTCTCTTCAGCGTTCCGGCGGGAGAATCATCCTATGAGCCTCAGAAATCAATCCGAAGCCCCCGTGCAATGGCAGTCGCAGGCGCTGCTGGCGCTCGTGCTGGCGCCGGCAAGTGCTGCCGTTGCCGTGGAATGTGTCTTTTTTGCGCCCGCGTCGCCGTGGTTTCCTGTGCGGGCTCTCGGACTCGGGGTGCTGCTTGCCTTCATCGTTTGGAGGTCGCGTGCCGCTACGCCAGGTGCGGCTCTCTGCGGCGGACTCTTTACCGTGGCCATGCTTCTTGTCAATCCCGGCTGGCAGACCCCTGTCTGGCCGTTGCTTGCTCTCTTGGTTCTCACGTTGTCGGCCACTCGCTTTGGCCATGCCCGCAAGGAGGCGCTTGGCCTCGGCGAAGGCCGTCACGGCCGCAATGCCGCGCAGGTCACGGCCAATTTGGGTATTGCCGCGCTCGCGGCCGTTGCACTTCGCTTCAGCGTTAGCCTGGCGACCCCTGCGATTCTCAATACGAACGCACTTCGGCTTGCCCTGGTCGCCGCGTTGGCAGAGGCTGCTGCCGACACGCTCTCATCTGAACTGGGTGAGGTCCTTGGCGGCGAACCGCGCCTGCTCACCACGCTCCGTAGCGTCCCGGCCGGGACCGACGGCGCGATCAGCGTCGCTGGAACCCTGGCCGGCGTCAGCGCTGCCGCCATCGTCGCCGCGGTCGCAGTGCCGGCGCTCAGCCTGACGGCTACACAAGCTGGGTGGGTGCTTCTCGCCGCCGTTGCCGGATTGTTTGTGGATAGCTGGCTTGGAGCGGTGCTTGAGCGTCGCGGCCTTCTCAACAACGACGCCGTGAATTTCCTCTCCACGTTCATTGCTGCGCTGGATC
>JAJXXG010000366.1 GCA_021781255.1 Acidobacteriota bacterium | reverse complement strand
TTTGGCAAAAGTCGAGACTCCCCGAAGAAATACTCCTCAGCGGCTAAAGCCGCGTCGACCGATTGATGTTTGCTGCACGACTAAAGTCGTGCCCTTTCAAAAGAACAGGTGTTCACCACTGGCTGTTCAGCGTACCTCATGCTATTCCTGCTCCTTGCCGTTGTTGAGCTGCGGCATTTCGCTGCCCTTGCTCAGAGTGAGGAGGCCGGCTTTGGCGTAGGTGAGGAGCTTCTCCCGGGTGTCGGTAATGTCGAGGTTGCGCATGGTGAGTTGGCCAATGCGGTCGCGCGGGGAGAAGGCGGATTCAGTCTTCTCCATACTGAGGCGCTCGGGATGGAAGGTAAGGTTGGGCGACTCGGTGTTGAGAATGGAGTAGTCGTTGCCGCGACGCAACTCGACTGTGACCTCGCCGGTGATGGGCTTTGCGACCCAGCGCTGGGCGGATTCGCGGAGCATGATCGCCTGGGAGTCAAACCAACGACCCTGATAGAGTAGACGGCCAAGCTTGCGGCCATTGTCGCGGTACTGCTCGATTGTGTCCTCGTTGTGGATGCCGGTGATGAGGCGCTCGTAAGCGATAAAGAGCAGGGCGAGGCCCGGGGCCTCGTAGATGCCGCGGCTCTTGGCCTCGATGATTCTATTTTCAATTTGATCGGACATGCCGAGCCCGTGGCGGCCGCCGATGCGGTTTGCCTCGAGGAGAAGGGCTAGAGGCGAGTCGAATTGTTGGCCGTTGAGGGCTACGGGCGATCCCTCTTCGAATCGAATGGTGGCCTCTTCTCGCTGGATCTCGACATCGTCGCGCCAGAATGCCGTGCCCATAATGGGGACGACGATCTTGATGGAAGAAGAAAGATGCTCCAGGTCTTTGGCTTCATGGGTTGCGCCAAGGAGATTGGAATCGGTGGAGTAAGCCTTCTCCGCCGACATCTTGTAAGCGAAGCCGGAGCGATGCATGAAGGCCGACATCTCGGCGCGGCCGCCTAGTTCGTCGATGAAAGCGGCGTCAAGCCAGGGCTTGTAGACCTGGAGGCTGGGATTGACGAGCAGGCCGTAGCGGTAGAAGCGCTCGATGTCGTTGCCTTTGAAAGTGGAGCCGTCGCCCCAGATATTGACATCGTCCTCCTTCATTGCGGCCACCAGCATGGTGCCCGTGACCGCGCGACCGATGGGGGTCGTGTTGAAGTAGGGGACGCCGGCGGTGGTGATGTGGAAGGCCCCGGCCTGTAGCGCGGCGATGCCTTCGCGAACGAGCGGGCCGCGGCAGTCGATGAGGCGGGCCTTTTCGGCTCCATATTCGAGAGCCATGCGCGGGATTGCGTCGTAGTCGGTTTCGTCAGGCTGGCCGAGGTTGGCTGTATATGCGTAAGGGATGGCGCCCTTCTGCTTCATCCAATGCAGGGCGGCGGAGGTGTCAAGCCCGCCGGAGAAGGCGATGCCAACTTTCTGGCCGACGGGCAGGGATTCGAGAATGACGGACATGCTTGAGAAACCTCGGAAGGAAATAAGCTTCTAGCCGCTAGCTCCTAGCTGCTAGACAAAGAGTTGTTGCTGTTAGCCAAAAGTTGTTCAAACCCATACGGTTTGCGGTTGCAATGCGAAGGTAAGAACCAGGGGCTAACAGCTAAAAGCTCTTACATTCGCCAGGCCGCCGAGCAGAAGCAGCAGCAGAGCCTTCTGCGCATGCATCCGGTTCTCAGCCTGATCGAAGACAATGGATTGCGGGCCGTCGAGCACGGCATCGGTGACTTCAGCGTTGCGCCGTGCGGGCAGGCAGTGCATGAAAACTGCGTTCGGCGCCGCTTTCTGCATCAGCGCCTCATTCACCTGGAACGGCCTGAAGATGGGCGCGCGCTTAGTGGATTCATGCTCGAATCCCATACTCACGCAAACGTCGGTATAGACGGCATCGGCTCCTTCGACGGCAGCTTGCGGGTCCTGCATCAGGCGCACCTCGCATCCGTTGGCCTGCGCAATGTCGCGGGCGAGCGTTACGATTTCAATGTCCGGCGAGTAGCCGCGCGGCGTGGCGACCGTGACGTTGGCGCCCAGTTGCGCGCCGGTGAGCATCAGCGAGTGGCACACGTTATTTCCGTCGCCCACGTAGGTAAAGTTGGTTCCGGCCGCTGTGCCGAAGCGTTCCTCAATAGTCATAAAGTCCGCCAGCGCCTGACAGGGATGCTCGAAGTCAGAGAGCGCGTTGATGACAGGCACGCGCGAGTTGGCGGCCATTTCGGTGATGGTGTCATGCGCATAGGTGCGCAACACAATGACATCAACCCAGCGCTCCACGTTGCGTGCCACGTCGGCAATTGCTTCGCGCTCGCCAAGCGGCGAGTTGGTCTGATCCACAAAGATTGCGTTGCCGCCCATGGCGTTGATGCCAGTCTCGAAGCTGAGGCGCGTGCGAAGACTGGCCTTCTCAAACATCAGCACCATCTGCTTGGCGTCGAGCGCATGGCGATATTCGCGCGGGTTGCGCTTGACGTCGTGGGCGAGCTTGAGAATCGCGCGCACTTCAGCGCTGGACAAATCGGCAATGGAGCATAGGTCTTCGCCGGCCAGTCGAACCGCGGCGGCGAGTATGTCAGGGTCTTTCTGCACGGGGATTGCGGGCTCCCGGTGTTCGATGGTTGCTCTACTGGCCACGTTGTTGTCCTCCTGCGATGCGGGCAGTTTGCGCGCCGCTGAAGGCGGCAGCATGTTCGGTAAGGATTTCATTCAGCGCGGCAATGGCAGTGTCTACATGCGCGCACTCAAGGATGAACGGCGGCAGAAAGCGCAGCACTGTGTCGCTGGTGCAGTTGATAAGAATGCGTCGCTTGAGCATTTCGGCGACGACCAGCTTTGCCAGGTCCGCCGAGTCGAGTTCCGCGGCGATCATCAGCCCCTTGCCGCGCACGTCGATAATTGCATCGTGGCGCGAGGCGAGCGAGTGAAGTTGCGCAAGGAAGTAGCCGCCCACATTGATTGCGTTGGCCAGCAGGCCGTCCTTTTCAATTGCGTCGATTACTGCGAGGGCCACTGCGCAGGCAAGCGGTCCTCCGCCGAAAGTGGTTCCGTGCATGCCGGCGTGAATCGCGCGCGCAGCTTCCTCCGTGCAGAGGATCGCGCCGAGCGGGATGCCGCCCGCAAGAGGTTTGGCCAGCGTCGTCACATCCGGCTGAATATCGTAGTGCTGATAGCCGCACCATTTGCCGGTGCGCCCCATGCCTGCCTGAATCTCATCCACGATCAGCAGCGCTCCGGTGGAACTGGTGAGCGCGCGAGCCTCGGCGAAAAAATCCTGCGAGAGGGGGCGAATGCCGCCCTCGCCCTGAATGGCTTCGACGAGAATGGCGCAAACTTCGCTGGAGAATTTCGCGCGCAGGTCGGCAACATCGTTGAACCGGACAAACTCTACTCCGGGAACGACGGGCTCGAACGGCTCGCGATACTTGGCCTTGTATGTTGTTGACATGGAGCCGTAGGTGCGGCCATGGAAGCTTTGCTCAAGAGCAAGGAACTTTGTGCCGATCTGTTTGCCCTCGCTGCGCAACAGGCCCGCGTGCGCACGCGCCAGCTTCAGCGCGCCTTCCCATGCTTCGGTGCCCGTATTCGAGAAGAAGACGCGGGCCAGTCCGGTGCGCTCTGTGAGGCGAAGCGCCAACTCCGCCTGCCCCTCATGAAAGTAGAGGTTCGAGGTGTGAATCAGCGCGCGGCTCTGGCGAGCGATAGCGTCCTCAATCGCCGGATGCCCGTAGCCAAGGGCGTTCACGCCGATGCCGCTCAGGAGGTCAAGATAGGTGTCACCCTGCTCGTCGATGAGGTGAACGCCCTTGCCGCTCACAAAGAGAATGGGATTGCGCTCATATGTCTGAAGCAGAAGCTTTGCTTCAACGGCGCGGATTTGATCGAGTTTCGACACTTGAATTTCTCCTCAGGCCACCATGACTTCGGTGCCATGGGCTACGCGAGAGCTGCACAGGTCCGGCAAAGAAGCGGCAGCCTCGGCGGGCAGAATTCTTACGCGCTTGACGCCATTCAAAAGCGCCTCGCGACAGGCATTGAGCTTGGGCAACATGCCGCCGGTGATGACGGCGGTTTGCGCCATTTCGGCAATCTGATCGATGCTGAGCCATCGCAGCACCTCGCCGCTGGCGCCTTTGACGCCGGGCACATCCGTGAGAAAGACGAGCGCATCGGCGCGGCAGGCGACAGCACAGGCTGCTGCCATCTCGTCGGCATTCACGTTGTAATATTCGCCGTCGAATCCCAGGGCCATCGAGGAAATGACGGGGACACCGCTCAATTGCCAGATGGCTTCAATCCAGCGCGGATCACTGGATGCAATCTCGCCGACATATCCCAGGTCCGGGGCGGTGCGCTTTTTGCGCGCGCGGAAGAGCAGGCCGTCACCGCCGGAAAGCCCGACAGCGGGCTGGCCCAGAGAGCCGAGCGAAGCGACGAGCCCCTTGTTCACCTTGCCGGCCAGCACCATCAGCGCCACATCGCGCGTCTCCGCATCGGTGATGCGAAGGCCATTGATGAACTCACTCTGCTTGCCAAGGGCCTTGAGCGTGCGCGTCAACTGCACTCCGCCGCCGTGCACCACGGCCACTTGATTGCCGTCGCGCACAAGGTCGGCGATGGCGCGCGTGCAGCCATCGAGCAATGTGGGAGACTCGAGGCCCGCTCCACCCAGCTTGACAACGTACTTCATTCGAGCCCCTCTGCTTCGTTCCATCCGCACATGATGTTGAGGTTTTGCACGGCCTGTCCTGACGCGCCCTTCAATAAATTATCGAGACAGCTGACGATGACCGCGCGACGGCCATTCG
>JAJXXG010001203.1 GCA_021781255.1 Acidobacteriota bacterium | reverse complement strand
CTAGGGAATGAATGGCATTGGACGACCATCCAGTTGTGACGCGTGCAGGAGCTTGCGGCCGTCGATTTGCAGTTCGCAAGATGCTGGCTGCGGGTCCCGATTCGATTTCCCGTACTTCCGGGTCGGCGTAAGTGCCCTATAGGTTCCTTAGATAATTCGACCTCCGATGGATCGCAAGTCAAATATGGCCGGTTTCAGTCCTGCGACCGCAATGAATCCTTTGCATACGAACTCCCATGCAACTTATTGAAGACTGCGGCGCTAGCGGTGCTGCGCGTGTCTGATTTTGCGCGCGGGCAAGTGCTTTGCGCGGATGGAGGATTAGAGAGATGCGTAGAGTTGGCCGAGTTCGGTGAGGTTGCCATTGGAGTCGAAGAGGACTGAGGTAGCGAGCGCATCCGAGCTTTTTGCCGGCCAGGGGAACCATGCGTAGCCTTTAACCCAGGGGAGTTTGTCCATGGCTGGGCAGACGGCCTGCATAAAGTTGTAGACCTGGGTGACGGTGTAAATGTCGGTTGCGCCATTGACGGCCTGCCAGTCTGCAACGGCGAATTCAGTGACCCAGAGTGGCCGCTGGTAGAGAGTGTAGATCTGGTTGAGCCTGTCGAGAAAGGCGGAGGCCGAGGCGCTGCCGTAGTCGTGGACAGCGATTGAGTCGCACTGGAGCTTTTGCTGATCAATCGCGGTCATGAAGGTTTGCATCCAGGTGCCGAGAGGGTTGGCGGCGGCAGGGGAGACGAGTTCGGTGGCGATGCCCTGGAACTGGGACCAGGCGCTGATGGCCGTGTCGACGGGAATGTTGGATTGGCTGGAGTTGTCGGGCTCGTTGAACCCAAGGAGGATGGACGGCTTTTGGGCACCCAGCGTAGTGAGGAGGGTGGGAGTGGAGTTGGGATACCAGCCCCAGACCATCGGGAAGAATCGCATGGAAGGATTGGCTGTGGGCATGCCGTTAGTGGATGGGCTGCTGCCCCAGTTGTAGTACCAGGAGGTGAGCAGGCCGGAGTTGAGTGGTGCGGCTCCGGCGAGGCCCTTTTTGACGTTGAGAGCGGAAGTTGCGTTGCTTCCCGTCGAGGTATTCCCCTTGGATTGCGAGCATGCAGTGGCTGCGAGCAACGCAGAACTGGCAGCAAGGAAGTAGCGTCGAGAGATTAGCATCGAGTAGGTTCTTTCGGGCCGATTGCCTGTTTAATTGAAAGTCTGCTGATATTACTTGCAACCGCAGGGATGATCTTGAGCCGGTGGAAGATGCTCCATTGGATACATGTAATGGATTACATGTTGCCGACTATAAAGACTAAACGTGACCTCAACTGGTCTTGTCAAGACTTGTCTGGGACCTTGCCACATGAATGCGCAAGCGAGGCTGCAACGTCGGGCGCGGAACTCGATGAGAAATCGAGCAGTAAAAGGATTTTTGAAACAAGAGTATTGTAATCGATTACATTTTCCGCGTAATATGCTCTGTTAAATGTGGAACACAAGGAAAAATGATGAGCGATCATATCAACCGCCGCTCATTTCCCAAGAAGGTGGGTTGCGACGCTCAGGGTGCCACTGCATTACGTACCAATGGTCGGCAGAAAGTGAAGAAGCAGGACATGAAACGTCGCTTCGTGGCAACTCAAAATCGAAATGAAGAATCAATGCTCGAATGATAGAAATGCCGTAATTCCTGAATCAGGCCCGGGATTGCATACCCACACTTTCTCAAAGGAGATTTCATGCAGTACTCACGTCGCTCATTCCTTACCGGTAGCTCGATGTTTCTTGCAACCACAGCCAGCTCAAGGGCTCTTGCAAAGATTGCAGGACAGCCGGATAAAAAGAAGGGTCTGGCTGGAGCCGCACCGCTCAACTCTGAACTGCGGACAAAGTGGTATTACAACTGGGGTAGGAATCCCTCGACTGCTGGCATGCCGACGGCCGATCCATCGATGCGATTCCTGCCTATGGTCTGGGGCTGGAATTCGGAGAAGACTCCCACGATTCTTGCAAGCATTCGGGCGCAACATCCATCAATACTGCTCGGCTTCAATGAGCCCGATCACCGCGATCAATCGAACATTCCCGTGAAGACCGCTCTTGAAGCGTGGCCGCTGTTCGATGGCATCGCTGATGAACTCGTAAGCCCTGCAGCAGGCAATCCGCTAGGCCCGTGGATGCAGAATTTTATGCATGGCGTTGAGAAGCGTAAACTGCGCGTTGACTCCATAGCCGTTCACAGCTATCCATCGCCATCGCCCACTGGCTTCATCACCACGCTGCATCGAGTTTATGAACTTTATCGGCGGCCAATCTGGGTAACGGAATTCGCTGTTGCGGACTGGCAAGCCAAATACGGAGCCGCAAACCGTTTCAGCGTATCTCAGGTCGCCGACTTTATGGAAGCAGTCTGCACGGAGATGAATAGAATTCCGTGGATCAAAGGGTATGCGTGGTTTCCCTTTGCGGGTAAAGCATCCAATGCGTTGCATACCTCAGTGCTTTTTGATGCGAGTGGCAATCTGACAGCACTGGGCAAGCTTTACGCGCGGCTTTGATGCGCGGATGGAAGTTTGGTTCCGCAATCGATACGGATGGTTCAGCTGCTGGCGAAATGGGGGCGATCGAAGATCCTCGATCATTTGATACAGAAGTTCATCCCGGCGATGGCTACCAGAAGTGCCGGGCTACGACCTCGGTTGTCGAGGGTGCTGTACCAAAGATGGATACTCTGACGATTGCCTCAAAGCTTTTTGACTCCCAGCCCGTTGGGGCATCCTGTACCAGGCTGGCGAACGTGTGTGGATCAAAGAGAGCGGAGGCTGCGGCTTCGGTTCCGAATGTTGTGATGCCAGCGGCGACAAACAAGATTTCTCCGCTGACTGCGTCAAACAGGCGAGCAACAATAGCATGGTCGGCAGTGGCATAGCCGTCAGGTCGCAGATTTTCAGCCTGCCATCGCTTGCCCGATTGGGAATCCTCGATGTAGGAGTCTGCCCACTTCTCTCCTGACACAAGGTTGTACCGTAGACCTTTTGTGGCCCACATGCCCCAGGCGGATGTGAAGCCGCCGAGCAGCAGGCTGGGTTGCTCCCTGAGTTGCTCAAAGGTAAGCGCCGAACCAAACCTCAAGTGATACGGTATCCCGTGTGCGTTCAGGAAGTTCGCGGCCATGCTGATGGCGGCTGCCACGCCGATACCCACCCGGTCTGCTATGGTGCCGTTGACAGTCTTCGTCGTGAGTATGGGAACCGAGATTAGAAGCGGTGCTTTTGCATCGGCTACCGGTTTCCACAGCCGCTCAAGCGGTGTGGAGTTGTGCCGTTCGAAAGCATATCGCGAGGCCGGGATTGCGGCAGCTGCAGCAACTGCTCCACCAAGCAGCCAAAGAGCCTTGCGCCGCGAGAACGTCTGTTGGGCAGGCGCCGGATTTGATTCGTCAGCCCCAGGGTTCTGCTCCGCAGGGTTCTTCGAGATGAATCGGGGAGCATATCCCCCGGGCGGAAGATCGATCCGTACCTCCGAGTTCGGATTGTCTCGGTAATACTGCGCCAGACGTCTCCTGACCTCGTGCGCCTTCACTCTGACGAGCGAGTCCTCACTCGGCTCAAAGCGCTGGCTTTTGCCAAAGACGATGTGAGCAATGTTGCGTTCGGAGATTTCTTCGCGACGTCCTTCAAGTGTTTCGAAGACGATGTAGCGAAGGAAATCCTGGCAGCGCTTGCTGGACGCAAAGGCTGGGGCTGCGAGGACAGAACTGATGTGTTCGATGATCTGCTGATCCAACAACCGAGGCTCAGTCTTGAGTTCTTGCCCGCTCACCGTGGAAGCATAACATCCCGTAACATGGCCTGCAATCGATTTCCATTGGCATTTCAACTGCTTGTCTATCAGCATTTTGCGCCCCTGCCGCATGCTGAACTGGTCATTGACAGTTAATGACTTGCAAGCGGCATGAATGTGGGTAAAGGATTGGCCCGATTCAGAAAGCTGGAGGGCGTTTATACGCACTTGAGTGCCGCGAACGCGTTTCCGGCATGGATTTCTGACTCCAAAGATCTGTGTAAGGCTAGGCGCCTCCTCCCGATTTCGGCGGAGCATGCAGTGGGTTTTGTGGATGGGACGAGTAGTTCTAAAGGCAAAAGGAAAAGGTGAATGCGCAAACGGATACAAAGGATGTGCTGGAAGGGATTGATCGGGATCTCGTGTCTGCTTGTGGCGGGATCGCAGCAGGTTGTGTCGCAAAATCAACCGGAGCAGCAAGCCGCCCCATACAACATAATTTTGCTGACCGCGGACCAGATGAGCGCCGACTACATGCACTTGTATGGTGCGCCTTATGAGGACACACCAAACATAGAGGCGTTGGCTGCGAAGGGAACCGTCTTTACCCGGATGTACACGGGTGCTCCATGGACGACGCCGTCTTTTGGCGTCACCTTAACCGGGCTCTTCCCGACTGTGCACGGAATGACGTTGCCGCCTTATGAAGGTTGCGGGGCAAGCATCAGCCAGCCGTTGACCGATGGCAAGTTGCCGACTGTTCCATCACGATTGCTGCTGTCTCCGCACAAACCCATTCTTCCGGAAATGCTTAAGTCATATGGCATGATCACGGCCGCGGATAACTCAAACTGCTGGTCGATCTGGGATGTGATGAGCAGGGGGTGGGATTCCTTCAAATTCTTTCCTGGATACCAATTGCTTGTGCCGGAACATCCAGGATCGAGCGAGTTTTACTTGACGGCGCCGAAGACCACAGCATGGGCTCAGGAATGGCTTACGCAGCATCAGCATCAGCGATTTTTCCTGTGGGTGCACTATATGGAGCCGCATGCGCCCTT
>JAJXXG010000082.1 GCA_021781255.1 Acidobacteriota bacterium | reverse complement strand
CATGTTTGCGATTCGCTGTTAAGAAATCAACCTTGGCTCTCCAGCATACACAACGAATCTTTGTCCCCGCAGAAACCCCGCAAGCGTAAGCCCCATCTCTCTGGCCAGCTGAACTGCCAGGCTGGAAGGTGCGGACACAGAGGCAAGAATCGGGATACTCATCGCAAGCGCTTTCTGAATAATTTCAAATCCACCACGGCCGCTCACCAGAAGCACGTGTTCTGACAGCGGCAGATGTTCACTCAAGAGAGCCCATCCAGCCACCTTGTCCACTGCATTATGTCGGCCAATATCCTCGCGCAGTACTAACAGCTCGCCCATTGCGTCGAATAATGCCGCGGCATGCAATCCACCCGTGCGCCCAAAGATAGTTTGGGCTGCGCGCAAGCGCTCTGGCAATCGACAAAGCAAATTTGGATCCATACGAAAGTGAGGATTGGGAGGTCGCAGTCCTCGCTGACGAATCATTGCAATCGAGGCTTTGCCGCACATGCCGCAGCCGGAAGCTGCTAAGAAGTTGCGTTGGAACTGCTTCGGATCAAGCTGTTGGTCAAGCAGTTCCACATCGACCGTGTTCCTCTTGCCGGAAGCTGAAGTTTTGACAGGTATCACTGTGCCAAGCAGATTGGAGTCCTCGAGTATCCCTTCGGTCCAAAGAAACCCTGCAGCAAGCTCATCGTCATGTCCCGGTGTCCGCATGGTGACGCTGAGGGGGGTATATCCAGATGCGGCATTCCCAACGCGAATCTCCAGGGGTTCCTCGGCGGCAAGCGCATCCTCGTGCTGCATCGTCGTGCCATTGTTCCACTCGGAAACTCCAGTGATAAGTACACTTCTCTCTGGTACGGTTCTTGAGCGCCGCGTTTTGGAGGCCATTCCATCTGTCACGGTTGGATTGTATTTGAATTGAGTGAAGGCGCGGAATGTCGCGCGGATGCTCTTCCAAAGTGAATGGGAGAAATAGGTTGTAGTTGAGGCTCTGAAAGGCAGGACCTTCTAGACATTTCAGATATTTGGATCACCTTTAGTCGAGATTAATTGCTGTAGATCACAAGCAGCCGAGGAACTCCCTTGGGGCATGATTGACCTCGACTTTCAATTTGAGGTTTCTGACTCGCGCCGCCACGCGCGGTTCGTGCTTTACATGGTTCATAGTGGTTTGGCACAGACACTATTTTGAATCGAGAAGAACTCGGCGAGCATGTGAGCTGATGCCGCATTGAATCTTAGAGAGACAAATGGTATTTGGCACCAGTAGAAGGGAGGACTTCGCTATCGAGGGGAGCCGCGATTGTGTATGGACTGGACAATGTCTCTGCCTGAGGCCGCAGTGCAGGATCATCGCTTATTCGTCTAATGCAGAGATTCATCCGCCCGACTCATCTGGGCCGATTAGTATCCAAACCCGAAAACACTCGGTTACACTAACCTGCAAGCACTTCCTTTACGCAGGGGTGCGCCTCGAATATGCTGGGCCAAAACAGATTCTGGCGAATGGTTGTGCCCATCGTGCTCATCGCGGCAATGCTGACGATGACCGTAGGAGTGGTCTGCCATAACCATGCCAGCTGTTCCTCCAACGCCTGCCCCATTTGCCACTACGTTGTTGCACCATCTGTTGCCGGTGTTGCTCAGGCCTTACTGATTCCTATCGGCAAGCGGCCAGAGCCCCCGCCCACGCATCTTGTCTTCTGTTCCGAACAACGGAAAATTCCGGCTCGAGCACCTCCCGCCTAGTTTTCGCCTTGCCTTGGTGCTTGTGCGGCACCTCTGTCTCATCGTGTCTCTGGTTCAGGAGGCTCATTGCCTATGCAATTGCGTTTGTGTATCACAATCGCGCTTTCCGCCGCGTTTCTGCTGGAAACTGCGGGTGCGCAAACTTCTCAGGCTCAAAACTCACCGCCGGCTCCAAAAGCGGAAACTCTTGCCCAGTCGCCAGGTACAGTTCTCATCACTCTCGATCAAGCCATTCAAATGGCTCTCCGGCATAATCACAACCTGCTCGCAACGAAGACCCTGGTTCAGCAGGACAAAGCAGAAGAGACTACAGCAAATTTGCGTCCCAATCCGGTAATTCTAGCCGACTCGGATTTTCTGCCCGTTTTTCAGCCGAGCAACCTCAGTGCTGATTACATTGACAATGTTGCGCAATGGGATCTTGGCATCAGCTATCTGTTTGAAAGGGGCAAAAAGCGGCAGCACCGCCTGAAGGCGGCTCAGGATCAAACGGCAGTCGCCCGTTCTGCGGTGACCGACAATGAACGTACTTTGTCCTACAACGTTGCCGCTCAGTTCATCAATGTCGAGCTCGCCGAATCGACCTTAGCCTTGGCAAACGAGGACCTCAAGAGTTTTGTGAATACAGTCAGTATCGCCAAGGAACGCTACAAAGCTGGAGACATTGGAGAGGATGATTACCTGAAAATCAAACTTCAACTCCTCCAATTCCAGACGGACGTTTCTGCAGCCGAACTGGCCCGCGCACAAGGACTCTCTGACTTACGCCAGTTGCTTGGCTACGAGTCAGTGAGCCCGAACTACGACGTTGCCGGTTCCTTCAAATACCAGCCGGTGAAGGGAAGCCTCGAAGATCTTCAGGCAGAAGCTCTCAAAGACCGGCCCGATCTTGCCGAAGCGCAATTGGGCGTCGCCGCAGCTCAGAGCCAGTACGCACTTCAGAAAGCAAATGGAAAGCGGGATTTTACAGGGCAGATCAACTACACTCACCTCGCCTACCTCAACGATATTTCGGTCTTCGGGCAAATGGAAATGCCCCTCTTTGACCGCAATCAGGGCGAAATAGCACGTGCCGGATTCGGCATTACGCAGGCCCAGGAGCAGGCAAAGTACGCGAGTGGACAAGTCATGACAGATGTGCGGGACGCGTATGAGAATTTGCATGCCAACGACAAAATCGTCAATCTCTATCGTTCTGGCTACCTCGATGAGGCTCAGCAATCTCTTCAGATAAGTCAATATGCCTATAGGCGCGGAGCGACAAGTCTGCTCGATTTTCTCGATGCCGAACGCAGCTATAGATCCACACAACTCGGCTACCGCCAGGCGCTCGCCTCTTATTTGCTTTCCCTCGAGCAGCTTCGTGAGGCAGTAGGGACCAGGAGCATTCCATGAAGATTCCACCCATCATTCCCCGCCAAAGCAGGTTGCCGATTCTGGTCGGCGCTACTCTTCTGCTTTCGATTACCGCATGCACCTCAGGTAACGGCAAGAGCGCAAGTGAGATGACTTCTTTTTCTGCGAATGCGTCCCGTTCGGCAACGCCGCAGCTCTTCTCCATTCCGCAGGATCAGATGTCGCACGTTCAGGTGCTTACTATCGAACCAACGACCATCCGGCGCACCCTTCGCCTCACTGGCACAGTGGCCTACAACGCCTTCAACACGACTCCAGTCATCACCCAGGTGGGCGGCCCAGTGAGCAGGATTCTTGTTGTTCCCGGGGAATACGTAAAAGCGGGCCAACCCATGCTCGACATCAGCAGCCCGGATTACTCGCAAATGCTCGATGCCTATCTGAAGGCATCGGACTCCTATCGTCTCACTCAAATCAATTACGCGCGCGCGCAGGACCTCTACCAGCATCATGCGATTGCGCTCCGTGATCTTCAGCAGGCGAAATCAGATAACTACCAGGCGAGGGCAGATTTAAATGCAGCAGAACAAGGATTGAAGATCCTCGGCATCAAGGATCCGGCCAGTCTGGAAAAATCTGCTTCATTGGCTCAGATTCCCGTTCTTGCTCCCATCGCCGGTGAAGTGGTTGAACGTCTCGTCTCGCCAGGACAGGTGGTACAGGCTGGCCAGACACAGGCTTTTACCATTTCCAATCTCAGCAACGTATGGGTACTAGCCAACATCTACCAGGCTGACCTTGCGTATGTTCATCGCGGGGATGATGTCTCAGTCCACACGGATGCATATCCCAATACATTCCACGGCAGAATTTCCTACGTCGCACCGGCGCTTGATCCCAACACGCGGACGCTCCAGGCGCGCATCGTGGTAGACAACCCCGGCGAGAAGTTGAAAAAGGACATGTATTGCACGGTAACAGTGACGGCTGGCACGCTCAAAAATGTAATCGTCGTGCCTGATGCATCCATTCTGCGCGATGACAATAATCAGCCCTTCGTGTATGTTGCACGTTCGAACAACCAGTTCGGCCGACAGAGTGTAACGCTGGGCGCGTCGCAAGATGGCCGCACCCAAATTGTCCAGGGACTTTCACTCGGAGACAGGGTCGTGGGCGACGGCAGCCTGTTTCTTCAGTTTGCCAATTCGCTGCAACACTGAGGGGGCAGCATTTTATGATTCATCGCATCGTTCAGTTCGCGCTGCGGCAGCGGCCTTTGATTCTCTTCCTTGTTGTTTTTATGGCCATCGCCGGAATCATCTCATTTCATCGCATGCCGGTGGATGCCTACCCCGATCTCTCCCCGCCAATGGTGGAAGTCATCACGCAGTGGCCCGGTCACGCGGCTGAAGAAGTCGAGCGGCTTGTTACTGTTCCGATTGAAGTGGAGATGAATGGTGTTCCCAAGCTGACCGTGATGCGCTCCATCTCTCTCTACGGACTTTCTGATGTCATCATGACCTTCAACGAGGGTACTGATGATTACTTCGCACGCGAGGTGGTTTTTCAGCGGCTTAGTGAAGTCAATTATCCGCAAGGTGTAACTCCCACTCTCGCTCCGCTCACCAGCCCCTCCGGTCTGGTGTACAGGTATGTTCTTCAAAGCCCTGACCGCACACCCCAACAGCTCAAAACCATTGAAGACTGGGTTGTCGAACGTCAATTCAAGCAGGTGCCAGGAGTT
>JAJXXG010000167.1 GCA_021781255.1 Acidobacteriota bacterium | reverse complement strand
CCGGTGCATTCCAGAAGAGAATCAGCCCCACCGCCAACACCACTCCCGGTATGGCAGCGGGAATGGTAGCCAGCATATCCACAGGACGGGCGGCGCGGCCGCGGCCTTGGACGATCTTCGCGGCTGCCAGCGCGCAGAGCATGCCCCCGAGCGCGGCGATGATGCTCAATGTCACGCTGGTCATGAGCGCCCCCCAGCCTGATGCACCCCAGTGCAGAACATGGGCATAGTGGGCCAGCGTGAGATTGCCGGCGTGAACACCTTGCGTGATTGCCCGTTCAAACGACACTGCCAGAATCGCAGCCAAGGGAAGCCCAAAACCAAGACCGACAAAGAGGACGAGGAGTGGCAGGCTGGCCCAGCGGTGACGGGATGGCAGCGCGATTGACACATCCTGCGCCGGCAAGCTGAACAAGCGGTAGACCAGCCAACCAAAGATGCCGGCGAGACACATCGTCAGGCCGATCTCCGCCGCGCGGGGGAGATCCACCGGCCATACGTCCACGGCTCCCGCCAGTTGAGTAGACAGCACATGAATGCCGGAAAAACCACCCAGAACCGCCGGAATCCCGAATTCCTCCGCCCCTGCCAGGAGCACGATCAAGCCAGCGCCAGCGAGAGCCGGCAGCAGGCTCGGCAGCACGCCAACGCGCCAGGCGTGCATCGGCCGCGCACCATGCACTCGCGCCGCCAGGGCCAGCGTCCGCGGCGTTCGTAACAAAGCTGCCCGCACCATCGTGTAGACCAGGGGATAAAGGTGCAGCGCCATCACCGCGGCAATGCCTGTCAGGGTATATAGGTAACCCGCCAGCGCGGAACCCGGCAAACCGATTTGCGCCAGCAGCCCCGTGGGCCCTGCGACCAGGGTCCAGGCGACGGCGCTGAGATAGGGCGGGAGGAGAAATGGCGCAACGATGAGCGCATCGAACAACCCGGCTGCAGGGGGGGGTGCGGCATCCATCCAAAGGGCGACCGCCGTCCCCAACATGAGGGAGAGCATGCACACCGCCACCGCCAGCTTCCAGGTGGTGAAGAACGCCACGCGAAAATCCGTCGAAGCAAATACATGGAAAAAATTCGTCCCGGTTCCATGGGGAGACCCCATTGCTTCAACGACGACGGCCCCCAATGGGGCCAGCACCAAAAGGGCCAAAATCGCCGACGTGGCAATCAACAGCAGACGTGCCACGTTTCACTGATCCAGGATTTCGCGCTTGAAGCGAGCGAGCACCTCTGCTCTCCGCGTTGCCAGTGCGTTCCAGTCAACCGGCAGGATGTGCAGCGCGCCAGGATTTCCCCAGGCGGGGTTTGGGGGTACCGACGCCAAGGCGGGGAGAAGCAGGGACTGGGCGACCATCTGCTGTCCGGCGGGCGACAGCGCGTACTTCACGAAGCTCTCCGCCAGCGTGGGCTGGGAAGTGGATTTGAGTATCAAGATGGGGCGCGGAATCAGCAGCACGCCCGAATTCGGCATAAGCAGATCCAGGCTGTTGCCGGCCAGTTTGGCCTTGATGGCAGTATGACCGACGCCGTTGACCATGAGGGCACGTTGCCCCATTTCCACGGGCCGCAGGGACGCGGCATTGGTTCCGGGCCATATGCAGCCATTGGCCTTGAGCTGGTCCAGCCATGTCCAAGCACGCTCGCCGTAGCGCGCCGTCATGGCGAGCAGAAAGTCCGATGCCGTGCCCGAGAGGAGCGGGCTTGGCATGGAAAGTTTGTCACGCCAGCGCGGCCCGGTCAGATCAAACCAGTCATGCGGGTAGTGATTTGCGGGAACCATCTGGGAGTTGACCACGAGACCAAGCACATCGGCGCCGATCGGCAGGAAGGGTCCTGGGGTACGCACATTCGAGCGCAACTGTGTCTCTATGCCCTGGGGGTGATAGGGCAACACCAGGCCATCGTGAGCGAGTGCCAGGCCCGCAGTCCAATCGGCCAGGATGACCACGTCGGCGTGCGGATGGGACGCCTCGGCCGCCAGTCTGGCCATGATTTTTCCCGTGCTCGATGTATACAGGGCCACTGGCGTGCCAGTGGCCTTTTCAAATCCTTCGGCCAGATGTTTGGCGAGTGAAGCGGGCGCCGAACTGTAGACCACGAGCGGCGCCGCTTGCGCCATCGTGCTGGTCAGCAGCGCCAAACATCCTATCAACAACGAACGTAGCAAAGTCATATCACCATCCCTTTTGCAAGTAGCCCATCATCGCGCTGCCGGCAATGTCCAGCCGCGACGACTCTCAATATGAAAAGACTGTGTTCCGGACACCGCCGGCCCGTGGGCATAGCCTTGGAGCTTTTGCCCGTCGGCCAATTGCAGATCCACGAGACGTCGTTCTCCCTGATAGCGTTCACGCACAGCCTGGGCCGAGAAATCACCCGCCCCGATGTGAACCGCTTCCGGCCGCAGCATCAGCAAGCCCGGGCCTGGCCGCACTTGCGCATGGGCCGGTGCGACCAGGGTCTGATTCAATAGGCTGATGCGTGCCATGCCCTCTTCCCGGGCCAACACCTCCACCTCCAGCAAAGAAGCAAGCCCGGTCAGACGAGCGACCGCTGCGCTGGCCGGCCGGCTGTACAAAGCCTCTGGGGTATCCCACTGGGCCAGGCCCCCGCCAGCAAGCACGCCCACGTTCGCCCCGAGCTCAAACGCCTCCTGGGGGTCGTGGGTGACGTGCAGGGCGGTAATGTGATGTTCCCTAAACAGCTCCTTGAGAAAGGCCCGCAAGTCTTCGCGCAGCTCCCCATCGACCGCGGAAAGCGGCTCATCCAGCAGCACCAGGCGTGGCTTGGCAATCAAGGCGCGGACGATCGCCACGCGCTGGCGCTGCCCCCCGGAGAGTTGATGCGGACGTCGCTGGGCGTGCGCAGCAAGTCCGACCCGCTCCAGCAGATCCAGGCCGATACGGCGATCGATGCGCCGACTTCTGGCGCGCAGGGGAAAGAGGACGTTTTCCAGGACGCTGAGGTGCGGCCACAGCGTTGGATCCTGAAACACCATTCCAAGCTGCCGGCGTTCCGGCGGCACATTCAGCTTTCGGGCACGGGAAAAGACGGGCTGTCCGTCCACCCGAATTTCACCAGAGGATGGCTCGACCAGGCCGGCCAGACTGGCCAGCAAAGTACTTTTTCCTGATCCGGATTGGCCAAGCAGGCAGCCATAGCTGGCCTGAGGCAAGAGGAAATTCACATCACGCAGCAAGGTGACGGCTGCGTGGCCGATGGCTAAAGACTGGACCGCCAAGCCGGCTTCCGGCTGCGTGGCGATCGCCGGCCGGTCGTCGCGCGCCTCGGCGTGTGATGGAAGAACTTGCGCCAGGGCGGGCATGATCAGAACAGATACTGGACCATGAAGCGGTTATTGATGTAATAGCCACCTTCGAAGCTGGGCAGGCCGTTATTGATAGCAATGCGGTCGCGGATCGAGAGCCCTTTGAGGAATGCCGGGTGGTAGCTGGCATCCAGATAAACGGCATGCGGGTGGCTGTTATACGTGGTGCGGAACTGCGCGGCCGCTGCGGTGAACTTGAAGCGGTGCCCGAGCGCCCAATAGCTGCCGCCTATGGCATAGGCATCGCCGGGGCCGAAGGACAGAAGATTGTCTGTCATGAACGAAGCGTACATGGCGGTGTAGTTGCCATAGGGCGACACCAGCGCGCCCCCGCCAAATGCGCCGGGGTTGTTTTCCAGACGGTTGTAGCTCGCCTGCAGCAGCCAGTCGCTTTTTTTCAGGCCAAGGCGGACGCCGTAGAGCGTCGCGTTTACGCCCCCAGTCCCCGATTTGGTGAACAAGGTCGCGCGGTAGCGCTGGAAATAATTGTCTGCGCCTGACCATTCATGCGCGTACTGGGCAGAAACGAAGGGGCTGGGTTCTCCATGGCGCTTGAACAGGTAAGTGCCATCGCCGTAGAACATTTTTGCGAAGCGGTAAAAGTCGTAATACCACAGCTGCCCGCTTAACGGCTTACCCAGATAATGCGCGCCAAAGGCCAGAGTTCCTGGCGCCTCGGCTGCGGATTTCGGAAGGATTTTCTTGGTTCCGAACAGGTCGTCGTTTTCAAAATACGTTGGGTAGTAGAGGTTGTCCCGAAAATAATCGTCGGAAGTGCGGCTCTTCCACGCGTAAATGCGCATGGCTTCGAACTTCAGCTTTTTTGCCGGCAGTGCGGCCGCATACACGCCCTGGAAAGTTTGCGGCAAGGCCCGCGAGTCGCGCGGACCCATCCAGGGCGTGTTGATGACCTGATCGCCACCGCGGATCATGAATCCGGGATGCTGCCATTGAATGTAAGCCTGCCCCAAGGCGGTGAGGGAATGCCCCAGGCCCATAAGAGTGGTATCGACCCTGGCGGAGTCGCTGCTGTTTAGCCCCAGGGAATTGGCGTGGAACAAGCTTGCGCCAACGCAAACGCCGTCGAGAAATGGCTGGGTGCGGAAGTTTAGTATCCCTGCCGCGGCAAACGCGTGCTGGTCAGTCTTCTTGTCCGAACCGTAGAGCTTGCTGAAGTAATACGTGCGCAATAAACCGCTCACCTCGTTGTGGCGGCACAAATCGAGGCCAGGATTCGCCTTGGCGAAGGCGAGCGATGGGGCGAGGGCAGAAAATAGAATGAGAATACGGAACAACAAGCCGAGGTTTTTCATGTTCTGGTAACAGGCTGACGGTCCCGGCATTCTGTCGGAATCGCATTGCCATACCGTGAACAAACACTGATGACGCGCTTAACGCACGGCGTTTCCGATGCGCGGCGTTGGCACCATCCGCGCCTCCCATGGATCCATGCTCGACGCCGTAGAAACCCTCGCTGTCGGATTGGCAAACGCGGGGAAGTGCCCGATG
>JAJXXG010000240.1 GCA_021781255.1 Acidobacteriota bacterium | reverse complement strand
GTAAATGTGGAAATCGATAAAGCCGATTCCCACATTCACACCACCACGACGACTACGACGGGATGAATATCTCCCTAAACCAGCCCGCTAAGAGATACGCATTCTGAGGGCAAGGTCAGTTCAGTTTTTTGCGGAGCCCACTTTTCATCGAATTATCCAGCCGCACCAGAAGCCTTCGGTTAATGTTTGCATACCGTTAGATGTGGCGGCCCCCGACCCAGCAGTTCTCACCATAGCCGACTTCCCGTCAGGGTGGACCGCGAGATTCTAGCCCGTTTCCGACTAACCATCCTGCGATGGACGCCGAGATCGCTGGCGATGACTGCATTCCCATGAACGCAACAATCGGAATACCCGTTCATCATGGGCAATATCAGATTCGATCCACCGAACTGCCACCCTGATCCCGATCAGCGTTTCTCGCGGCGACAGGCTGGCGCTGAAAACTTGTGCAATGCCCGTTTAATCGGACTCTCTCCTGCGCGCGCACTGACCACACCGGATGAGGCCCATTGCTCTGAATGAATTCAAGACCATCCGCTGCATTGGCTGTTTGCTTAGCTTTCTAGCGCGCCAGGCCCCACCAGAGCACGCCCGTGCCCGCCGTGGTCAATACAGCTCCCGCAATCCGGCTGACCCATTCACCGCCCGGAGCTGCCTTCTCCAGCATCAGAAGCGCCGTGATCCCTGCCATCCATCGAAGATCCATCACGCCCGCTGCAAACGGCAGCAACATCAACATCCAGCAGCAGCCTACACAAATCATTCCATGCTCGGCACCCATGCGTGCCGCTCCGCTCCTGCCCTCGCGCCACTTTCCCAGCAGAAACGCGAACGGAGTCCGGCAATGGTGCAGACAGGCATTCTTCATCGGCGTCCACTGGTATGCACCGACCGCCATGAGCAAGCAAGCCGAGAATACGACGCTGGTGGAGGCCATCCGCGGGGACAGCAGCGCTCTGTCATGAAGAAACTGCTGCACTGCCGCGCATCCGGCGCTGAAAGCCACCCAGACCGCTGCGTAGCCCGCGAGAAAGTACGCCGTCAGAGCTATCGTTCCCTTCTGCTCCTGACGCCGTCTCTGTTCTTTGCTGAAGGCAAAAACAAAGGGCAACGTCGATGGCAGCATCATCGCCACCATCATCACGGTCCACATCGCAAATAGAGACACCACGTCTTGACGCATGGTCATCGCGCATCCGTCAGGCATCGTCATACCCATTGAAAGACGCATCATAGCGAGCCAGGCGATCCCGGCCACCGCCAGACATCCGCCAAGCAGGATCGTTCGGTCGCAATCGAGGGACCAGCTTTTTTCCTTTGCCATAGCGATTAGTTTTGGTACGAAAACGGGGAATACAATCCGTTGCGATCCGAAAGCGTCCAGCGGTAGCCGTGGTCCTGATATCGCAGCGCCTTCGACTTTGCTACGACGGCGGGAAATCCCGGCGCGATGCACAGCGGATGTCCGCTGATGGCCACGTCCGCCCCTCCCGCGCCGCCGATGGCCTCGATATCCACGTCGGCTACCTCGCCGATTTTCAGAGTGCGGCGTTTCCCTTCCTGCCTGAACTCGATTGGCGCGCTCGCCACACCCAGCACCTGTCCAATGTGCGATGCCAGCCGCGCCGGATGGCCGCCGCTCTGCCCTGCAAAAATCCTTACAAGGGCATTCTTTTGGCTGTCATTGGCCCGCTCGTCCAGGTAGAGCGCCGCTTTCCATGGAACCTCATGCATCGTGCCCGGTGAGTCCACCGCCAGACCGACGTTCAAGCCAGTCAGATCGATCTCGCCATAGTGCCCCTCATCGATATGCCAGCCTACGACCACCGTGCAATTTCCCTCCGTCGGCCGGCTCAGGAAAATGCACGGACAGGCGGGCTTGCAATTACAGGACTCCAGATATTGCCCAGACACGCGCCAGTTGTCGCTCATATAGCCTCCTGTTTTTCTCAAAGTCCTCTGTGAAGGGGTCGGTGTCGTCCTTCCCGCGTTTGTCGCTCCATCGTCCCGAATTGGTGCTCAGAGGTTGCACTCCTTGATTCCGGCTAGTACTCAGCCTTTGAAGAGCACAATGAACCAATAGCCCGCAAGGCGGCATCCCCCGTGTGGGCCATTTAGGAAGCGCATATCGAAATGGCCCGAGCGGGCCATACAGATGGTTAGGCGAGGAGGCCGCGACGTGTCGCCTGGGCAACCGCGGCGGCTCGCGTCGGGACGTCGAGCTTGTTCAGGATGTTCGCTAGGTGGCGATGGACAGTGTGTTCGCTGAGGAAGAGGCGTTGAGCGATTGAGTCATTGCTCAACCCCTCCGCAACAAGCCGCAGCACCTCGATCTCTCGCCCGGTTAGCTCACCAGGTTCCGCTTTCTGCGAGTTCGCCGGATCGATGGAGTGAGGCAGGAGGAGATCGGAAAGCAGCTTCTCCGCTCGCGCGACCTCCAGTCCGGCATTGAGACCGGACAGAATCGCTTTGCCGCGACAGAGTTCCTCGACTCCGGCGTTCCCTCTTCCCAGCGCGCCCAGCGCACGCGCTAGTTGAATCCGTGCCCGCCCGGTTTCGAAGGGCGCGCCGCTGCGCGTGTACATTTCGCAGGCATCTTCAAAGCAAAGCCGCGCCTCGTTGGCATTTCCTTTGCCCATGGCGGCGTAGCCGGAGGCAAAGCTCAGGTCGGCTCGCAACGGAATGGTACCGACAATGGCTGCGATCTCTCGCAGCTGATCGAGAGCGGCTTTCGCTCCTGGCCAGCCCCGCAGATCAGTGTGCGCCTGTACGGCAAGTTCCAGGCCCGAAGCACGGTCAATACGATTGAGAATCGGCAGATGGCGCAGGTATTGTTCGATGAGCTCCAGAGCACCGCCCGGGTCATCGCAGTCGAGGGCCAGCCGCGCACGCGCGAGCAATCCCGCGCCGTGCGGCGCAAGCTGCTCCACTATGGCTGCGGATTCGGCCAAGCGCCCCTGTCTGCGACGGAGCTCAGCGAGACGCACCAGCGCATCACCCTTCATGGCGGGTCGGCAAGCGGCAAGTTCCTCGCTTGCCGCACACAGCTCCTGTTCCGCTTCTCCCCAGGTTCCCCGCCATAGGCAAATCGACGCGTATTGTGTGCGGCATACGGCAAAAAGGGGACGCAAGCCCCATTTCGCGCAGAACTCCTTCAGCCTGCGACACCATTGCACGGCTCGTTCGAAATCCCGCACCCGCTCGCATGCCGCAATCAAATAGCAGCCGCACAGACCTATGGCTACCCGATCAGTCAGCTCACCGGCAATCACCGCTGCACTAACCTCGTCTAGAATTCGCATTCCATCGGCAACAGAACCGGATGCGACCAAAGCGAGGCCAGCAACCGCCCGGCCCAGCATTTCGAGATCGATGCTTCCTGCCGTCTGGGCAATGCGAATTCCTTCATGGGCCAGGGACAGTGCGCGCTCCGGGTCGCCTTCTTCGAGAAGGCACAGAGAACCCTCGCGCACTTCGAGCCAGGCGCGCTCCGCACACGGTGGATGATCTTCGAGAAGTCGGCGGGCACGCTGCAGCCAACCATTGGCGACGACATTCTCGCCGCGAAAGGCCCAGGAATCCCAAGCCAACCACACGGCAACTCGTGCGGCTGCAGCGCGATCTCCGCGGGCCATATACAACCGGTAGGCGCGCGCTCGTGAATCGAAGACAACATCTGCCAGGTCGAGCCACCATGCCGCGGTTCCCAGGCCCTCGAACGCTTCGGGAAACTCCTTGATGCGGAGCGCAGTCTCGAAAGCCGCGCGCGCTTCCGTCCAGGCGCCCCGCATGAGCGCATCATCTCCAGTAACACAATCGGGTGGTCTCGGAGTCCTCATAGTACAGGAGTTCGATTATAAAGAGCCCTTTGATCCAGTAGGCGCAAAATTGCTAAGTCATTCACCGACGCAAGCCCGCAAACAAGTCGCCAAGGCTACATGATGTTTGGGTCCAGCAAGTTGACGTATAACGGGCGACGCGCTCTCTTGGTTCCAAATGGGCATGCGGTTGTGGCACGAGGTTCCGTAGACGATGATACCCCGACGAGAACCGCGTCTGCTGCGCACTTTGATGCAAATGACGGATTCCTGAACATTTGCCGACTTGAACGGGAGCTATTTCGAGTTTCCTATCAGAAAAGAGCTCCCCGGTGCATTTCGCACTTTCAATTGGCTAATGGCTGGCGTTCCAAGCCGCACCCCTAAATTCTGCGGAAAGCCGAAAACTGACATCTAAATTGGTCCAGTCTTCCCCGGGGCCCATCAGTAGGAGATAAGAATCGCCATATGAGGAAAGTCCACAAATGAGTTCTTCAACTCCGCGCCGTCATCTTAGACGCACGCAGCAAGCCGTTCTCGACGGTTGTTTATCCGCCTTTACGGCGAAACCGGTGTTCTCGCCAATTCACCGGCTAATCCAAAGACATCTCCAATCTGCACTGTGCCCGCGAATGATTTGAGGTTTTCTACGGTGAGCGCGCGGATAAACCCCACGGTTGGAAGATTCGGCAGATACTTCTCAACCAAAGGCCTCGTCTTCGGGTTATCGAGGAGCTCGCCGATGGTGTATTCCTCCGAAAAGAACTCCACTGGATGCCGTATCTCAACCGCTTTTGGAGCTTCCGCAATCGTGGGATCTTTCAGGAACTTGGCAAAAAGTGCCTGGACTGTCGCGCCCTGACTCGTTGTCTTCTCATCGTCAATGGGACCGCACTCTTGCAGTCCCACTCTATTGAGCTCGCCACACCGACACGAGACAGCCATAAGTTCGGGTAACCAGGTGGGTTCCTCCAGCTAAAGGCCGAAACGAACGAGATTCCAAAATGTACCGTTTTCCA
>JAJXXG010000139.1:1996-4843 GCA_021781255.1 Acidobacteriota bacterium | reverse complement strand
CGACGTTGGTGCTCTGGTTGTGGCCGGCGTCTGGGCCGGCCTTTTCCCCAGCCTGCGCCGCGTGGATGGCCTGAACTCGGCATCCCTGCGACCGCAGCCCGATGATGCGCTCAAGGCCGCCACCGAGAGCTAACGCCCAGCCCGCGCCATCACCGCTACAGCAGATCGATGGGCTTCGTAGGATGCGTCACGCGCAATTCCCACGCTCTCTACCGGCCCGCCGGATCTTCGGCAGCGCCTTCAACCAGAAAAAGCCTCGTTCGCGCGGCCTTCTTTCGCAACGGCGCAATGGCCATGTATTGGGAGGAATTTTCAAACTGCTGCGCAACCGCCAGACTTGGAAACTCAATCACAACAAAGCGCCCCGTCGGAGCCTGGCCTTCGAGTGGAATCACCTGTCCGGCGCGCACAAGATATCTCCCGCCAAACTGAGCCACCACAGGCGTCACGGCGGCCAGGTATTTCTTGTAGGCGATTGGGTTCTTCACCGTAATTTCGGCAACTGCATAGCGTTTGGGAGGAGCCGCATGAAGACCGGCCGCTCCCTCGAGCAACGCGAGGACACAGATTGCAACGAGCGGCGCTCTCACTTTCATGCTTGCTCACCTCCTCGGCCCCATGGGCGAACGAATTGAACGCGCAAACTTACCGTTGCAGCAGATCGATTGGCTTGGTAAAGTCCGTCACCCGCACATGCCGCGCCAGCGTGGGATGCTGCCGCTCCAGCGCCCGGTACATCTCCCATGCCACGCGCCGATAGCTGAAGTGTCCCGCCGGCCCTGACCGCAGCTCGCTGATGTACTGCGCCTCGGCAAAGTCCATCTTGAACAGGCACCGCACACGCGTGGCCAGCGGCAGCAGGTACTGCGCCGATTGCGCCGCCTCGGGCGCGGTTCCAGCCGCAATCCGCGCGCTGGCCGCGTGCGCCGCTTCCACCGATTTCTGAAAATCCGCGAGCGCCCCAGCCTCTGCCAGCAGATTCACCTCCGGGCCCAGATCGCCCGCCACAGGCGTCTCATAGCCGTGCAGTGCCGTGAATCCCTGCAGAATCTGCGTCACCCTCCGGTGCCGGTGCATGTCGCGGAAACCGCCCACGTCCATCAACACATCAAACCGCAACGCTGCTCCCGCATGGAACGCGCGCAGCAATTCGTCGTGCTTGCCGCGATGCTTCAGGCCCAGCTCGATCACCTCGTTCACGCGTGCTTCGGGCCACACGGCCACCGCATCGCGAATCTGCCGGTAAGGGTAGTGGCTCGCCCCATACAGCAGCGTGGCTGCCATCTCCACTTCGAGCGTCTCCGTGCGCTCCACCAGGTCCACCAGCGGAGCCTCCGCAATCGGGACTTTGGCAAAGAGTTCCGCGGCGGCCTGCGACAACTCGACCTGCGTTTCGATGATGTACTGGTTCGGCGCGGCATACTTTACCAGCGTGGCTGCGGTGCGGACCTCGCGAGTCAGCAGGTTCGCAGCCTCGGCGGCAAGCTCAGGATCAGCGCCAAGTTTTTTGACAAAGGCCGCGCCGGCGGCAGCGTTCACATTCCACGCGGGGCCGGTAGCGGCTTCGCGAAGCTTGACGCCCAGATCGCGTACCTCCGCCATGGGATGCGAGAGCAGCCGCGACACCTGTGTCTCCAGCGTGCGTGCGTTCACAATCTGGCCCAGTGAAGTATTGGTGGCCAGCGGCAGCAGGTAGCGGGCCACATCAAAGGCGCGCGCTTTCAGCGTCCGCTCGTAGGCCTCGGGCTTCATCGCAGCGGGGCAGGCAACGCGCTTGCGCAGCGCGTCGAGGACAGACGCGGTGGTGCGCTGGTAGGTTGCAAACAGGTTTTCCACGGTCCCGGCATACAGGTGCGCCGCTGCCGCATCCGGCCCGAAATCCGGAAAATACCACCCGGATTGCAGAAAGTTCTGGTACCTGGTGGATCGCTCCTGCCCGTCCCACCTCTGCTCATCCACCAGCACAATCGCCGCCAGCAGGCTCAACCGTTCCACCGCAAAGGCAATGTGCGCCAGGTCCGCAATCGACCGGTGGCCATATTGAAAATAAAAGGTGTTGAGGAACTGCTCCGCGCGCTGGGCGCTGATCTCGGCCACGGACTCGCGCATTGACAACGCCGAGCGCGAATATTTGGCCATTGCGTAGGCCAGTACCTCGGGGTCGGCTCCATGTACGGCAAAGACTTCGGTCTGGTTACGTGCGTTTTCCGGCTGAAAAGATTTACTGGACATTTTTGAGGGCTCGCGAACAGAATACGACATGAGAGCGCGAAAGTTTTTCTTCGATTGACAACCGCGTTGCGCGTCGTACGTTGTGAACCAGGAGAAGGGGCCCATGCGGGAGATCAAAGTGCGGACGTCCCAGCGCCCCCGGCCTTTACCCTCAGGCCGCTGGGTCATGACCCAGCGATGGAACGATCTTCTTTTTGCCCACTGGCCCGTCGCTCCTTCGCAGATTGCGGCGCTGCTTCCCGAAGGCTTGGTGGTTGATACCTTCCAGGGTTCCGCATGGCTCGGCGTCGTTCCGTTCTGGATGGACCGCATCAAGATTCGCGGCATTCCCCCTGTCCCCACCGCGCGCCAGTTTCCTGAACTCAACCTCCGCACCTATGTCCGCGACCCGCGCACGGGGTCACAGGGCGTCTACTTCTTCTCCCTCGATGCGGGCAGCCTCCTGGCCGTCGCCGTCGCGCGCGGCGTCTATCACCTGCCTTACTACTGGGCCGAGATGCGCATCGAGCCGCGCTCCGAGCGCGAGTTTTCCTACTACAGTCGCAGACGATTCACCAGCCGGCCCGTCCTCTTTATCGCCCGATATCGCGGACTCGGCCCCACACGCCGCCTCGT
>JAJXXG010000139.1:0-1986 GCA_021781255.1 Acidobacteriota bacterium | reverse complement strand
GCAGCCCAGGCTCGCTGGAGCACTTCCTCACCGAGCGCTACTGCCTCTTCACCTACGACCGCGCCGGCAACCTGGTCAGGGCCAACATCCACCACGTTCCCTGGCCGCTGGAAGAAGCAGAGGCGGAGATACATCGTAACGACCTCGCGGCAGCCATCGGCATCAAGCTGCCGGACATCGCTCCGGTCCTCCACTACTCCCGCCGTCTCGCTGTCTATGTCTGGCCTGCAGAGCCCGTGCGCCGGGCAGTCGCCGCGCGCCGCGTGCCCATCGCGGTCGCACCCTCCAGTTAGCCGCCGTTCCCCTTGCCCTCACCTCGCTACCCACGTCCACTTATAATGAAGGGCGGAAAGGCGCGCCCTTGCGCGTAGGGGGACAAAACCACACATGGCGGCATTGCAGGGAAGAATCGCGCTCGTCACCGGAGCCAGTCAGGGAATCGGGCGGGCCTGCGCCCTTGCACTGGCGCGCGCAGGCGCCACCGTGGCGCTAGCCGCGCGCAGCCAGGACAAGCTCGCCGCCGTTGCGGCGGAGATTGCCGCAGCAGGCGGCCAGGCTGAAGCCTTCGCTCTCGATGTCGCCGGCGAAGAGTCGCTCAAAGCTGGGGCCAAGGCTGTCCTTGAGCACTACGGCAAGGTCGAAATCCTGGTGAACAATGCGGGCATTACCCGCGACGGCCTCATGATGGCGATGAAACGCACTGACTGGGACGACGTGCTCGGCACCAACCTGACCGGGGCCTTTCTGCTCACGCAGGCACTGCTGCGGCCCATGCTCAAAAATCGCTGGGGCCGCATCATCAACATCAGCAGCGTAGTTGGCCGCACCGGCCAGGCCGGCCAGGTCAACTACGCTTCCTCCAAGGCCGGCTTGATTGGCCTCACCCGGTCGCTGGCCCGCGAGGTCGCCTCGCGCGGCATCACCGTCAATGCGGTCGCACCCGGCTACATCGAGACGCCCATGACCGCCGTCCTCGAAGACAAGCAGCGCGAGGCCATGATGGCAGCCATTCCGCTAGGCCGCCCAGGGACCGCTGAAGAGATTGCCCAGTCCGTGGCTTTTCTTGCCTCAGACGCCGCTGCCTACATTACCGGCCACGTCCTCGATGTGAACGGCGGCATGTTCATGGGCGCATGAGGCCCTCCCCGAGCCGGGGCGGCCCCTAACCGCTGGTAGAAAGGTTAAGCTTTTGACAGCGCCGCACGATAAACCAATGAGGTAGCGGGCATGAGGCCACAATCCGTACCTGTTGTCGGCGCTCTCTCCTCTGCACAGCCTGAGCATGCAGATGCCCTGCGCTATGTGGCCCGCCAGCCCATCCTTAATCTCGACGGCACGGTCCACGCCTACGAGCTGCTCTTTCGCATCTGCCCGGATTCCGTCTTTCGCGGGGACGGCGACCTCGCCACCCGTACCATGTTCGACAACACAGTCTTCTTCGGCATGGAAACCCTCACGGGCGGCCTTCCGGCATTCGTCAACTGCACCCTGGAAGCCCTGACCGGCAACCTCGTCGAAGTCCTGCCGCCCAGCCTGACCGTCCTCGAAATTCTCGAAACCGTCGAGCCCACTCCACCCCTCATCGAGGCCTGTCGAAGACTCAAATCGCAGGGCTTTCGCCTCGCTCTCGACGACTTCATCTGGAAGCCAAGATTTCTCCCGCTCGTCGAGCTTGCCGACTATATCAAGGTGGATTTCACTCTCTCAGGCCGGGAAGAGCGCAAACACCTCCTCCGCCAGATCCATCCCCGCCCCATCGCGCTTCTGGCTGAGAAAATCGAAACTCCCGAGGAGTACGCACTGGCCCGCGCTGAAGGCTTCACCCTCTTTCAGGGCTACTACTTCTGCCATCCGACTCTATTGAAAAACCACAAGATTCCCGTTACGGGCCGCTCGCATCTTGAACTGCTCAAGCTTCTCCAGGATCAGCCGTTCGACCTGCTCCGCGTCAGCCAACTGGTCAAGAGCGATGCGGCGCTCACCTAC
>JAJXXG010000642.1:3734-4845 GCA_021781255.1 Acidobacteriota bacterium | reverse complement strand
CAGAATGATTTTTACGCGACCTCGATGGCCCTCTCGCGCTTCGACGCCTCGCTTTTCTAGCCCTTGGACCAGGTCCTCGACGGTAAATGTATCCCGTGGGTCACGGCTGGCCGTGGAGACCCCGACACCGTGAGAGAGCGAGAGCGAGGAGCGCTCCTGAATTTCGCGTGGCATTGGGACGAGTGCCCACTTCTGACCATCCGTGCTGGCGGGTGCAGCATTCGACACGTTTTGCGCCCGCAAAGTGCTTGGCAGCAAAAGGAGCCCACTCAAACCCATGCAGATCGCGCATCGAAAAGCGACGGCCTGGATCCCTTTCTGCAGCGACACTACCGACATTCGCGCCTCCTCAAGATTGAATCAAATCCTCCCGCGAGGTCTGCATCCTGCGGGCGGTTAATGCTGCGCTGGAATGGATCTTCGGGCAGGATGCCCGGGCGGTCGAGGTGATCGGCGAGGGAGAGAAAGGGAATAGCGGGATGTAGCAGGGGAAATTCATCGTCAAGAAAACAGCGTCCCATGCGACCGGCATCTACCGCAGCTCGCAGGCATAACGCATAATTAGCGATGCCTACATTTGCCCGGCGGGAAACCGATTGAAGCAAGGGCAATTCTGTGTTCCCGCGGATTAAGTTCCGATGCTTGAGAAATCAGCTTTAGTGCAGGAGTATTTCACGCGACAAATGCTGTGTCGACATTATATCTTGATTATCTTCCTATATGGTCATCTAGATGAATAGATGAATCCGAAGGAAACGAAGAGTTGAAATCATCTTGACATGTGACGAACGCGGGATATATTTAAAAGGCCCTGATGCGCGAAATTTCCATGCCGCAACTGCAGCCGCTTGACCGTAGGAGCGGTGTGCCGCTTCATTATCAAATTCAACAACACCTCATGAATCTGATCCGCTCTGGCGCGTTCAGTCCCAGCCAGCCGCTCCCTTCCGTCCAGGAAATCGCAAACGGATTCGGAGTGAGCCAAATGACTGCGCGGCAGGCCATCAAGGCGTTGTGCGACCTCGGCGTGATTTACACCCGTCAAGGCAAGGGGACATTTGTATCCGGCATCAAGCACGCAAGGGATTTTCGGCAGGTTCACTCATTCACC
>JAJXXG010000642.1:0-3724 GCA_021781255.1 Acidobacteriota bacterium | reverse complement strand
GGTTCCAATGTGCTTTCGTTTCGCCTTCAAGCGGCTAACCGGGAGGTGCAGAAGGCGCTCAAGATCAATTCCCAGCAAAAGGTATTCCGTTTGCGACGTATCCGCTACTCCGACGGGCTACCGCTGGGAATCGAGTGCAGCTGCCTGCCCCGGCAAATTTGCCCCGGACTTCTGGAGACGTTTGACCCGGCAACGTCCCTCTACCAGGAGCTGGCACAGCGTTACGGAATTCGAATGGAGGTTACCGATGAGGTGGTGGAGGTAGGCAAAGCAACCGCGGAAGAGGCTCCGCTCTTGCGTATTCAGCCGGGTAGCCCGGTATTCCTGCTGACACGACTTTCGTATTCTGAACGGGGAGAACCGGTTGAATATGTGCGGTCTACCTACCGGGGCGACCGGTACAAAATCGTCAACAGGTTGACGCGGGCCAAGCAGGAGCCGCTGGCGTAGTGGATGCAATTGGCCTAAGGCTAACAATGCAAAAGTTGTCATTGCAGTGGGATGCGTCACTGGGTGCAATGGCGCCCATGTAAGGCGCAAGCTGTACAGTTGCACGAGTCAAAGGATTTCCATGATTTCCAGAATTCATTTTCACCGCACAAAAATTTTGCTTGCCTTGGCTGCATTGCTGCTCGCACCTCTTCCATCAGCCTTGGCCCAGCAAACGCGGGCGGTCATCAATGTGCCGGTTGCCAACATGTTCTCCGGCCCGTCGGCAGAGCTTGACGTTGTCTCCCAGGCGATTTTCGGCAGCAATATCGAGGTGCTGCAACAAAAGCCGGGATGGGTGGAAATCCGCACGCCTGCGGATCAATATACCGGCTGGGTTCAACGCGCTGAGCTGGTCAGGCTTGGCGAAACAACACGATACGCTTCCACCGGCGAGGTTGCTGTGGTCGAGGATTTGCAGATCCATCTATATCCCGTTCCAGATGTAACCCGGCGCGCCCCAATGCTTACACTCCCCTTCGAAACCCGGCTGGAAATCGTCGAGGAGAAGCCCGGTGGTCGCTGGCTTCTGGCGAGCCTGCCCGATGGGCGCAAGGCGTGGCTGCAGCAAGGCGCTGTCAAACTCTATAAAAATGCTGCGGATATTCCCAAAGGCGACATGACCATTCCCCAGATGGTGAACTTCAGTCACCGCTTTCTGGGACTTCCCTATACCTGGGGCGGCCGTTCCAGTTTCGGCTACGATTGCTCCGGATTTGTGCAGATGCTGATGCGGCAGCGCGGATACTCCATTCCGCGCGATGCTGATGTTCAGGCCAACTGGAGTGGCTTTGAATCGGTGAAGGTCGCAAATTTGCGCGCGGGCGATGTGCTCTTCTTTGGCGATCACGGAAAAGTCACGCATACGGGAATGTACATAGGCCACGGAAAGTTCATTGACGCAACCACCTATAAGCACCCTGTGATTCAGATCAACCAGCTCGATAAACACTGGCGCAAGGAACTCATCGCAGCACGAAGAGTGAAGCAGTGAGGCATCCCGATCCATCGAAATCAGCAGCGGAGGATGATCTGCTCGAGTCTGAACCCAATCAGGGCAAGTCGAACGATTCCGCTGCAACGGCCAGCGCCGTTACCACCAGAATTGTCCGGCTCAAGCTGCGCCACACCTGGACCACTACGATGTCTGCCAGTGATTGGCGCGACACGTTGTTCGTCCGTGTTTGCCGCGATGGGATTGAGGGGGTTGGCGAAGGCGCTCCCATTGTCACCTACAAGGAGAGTGCCGAAAGCGCTCAGAACGCCGTCGATTCTTTACTCCCGGTGTTGCAGTCGTCAGCCCCCACGCAGTTCCAAAAGCTGATGTCGCGGGTCGGCGCGCTTCTTCCTGGTGAATGGGCGGCAAAATCAGCTATCGACATAGCATGGATGGACTGGGTGGGTAAAAACCTCGGCATTCCTCTTTATGAGTATTTTGGGCTGGATCCGGACGATGCGCCCATCACCTCCTTTTCCATCGGAATTGACAAGCCCGATGTCGTTCGTCAGAAGGTGCGCGAGGCAGATGAATATCCTGTACTCAAGATCAAAGTGGGGCTGGACTCGGACGAAGAGATGATGGCAGCCGTGCGCGGAGTGACGCAGAAGCCTTTGCGCGTGGATGCGAACCAGGGCTGGACCGACCGCGAACTGGCTGCGCGCAGGATCGATTGGCTCTCAAAGCAGGGGGTTGAGTTTGTGGAGCAACCCATGCCTGCCGACCGAATGGAGGACATGCATTGGCTGCACCAACGTGCCAGCCTCCCGTTGATGGCTGATGAATCCTGCCGGCATCCTGAAGAAATTCCGAAGCTCGTCGGGGTCTTCGACCTTGTCAACATCAAGCTCGATAAGGCCGGCGGCATGGGCAGTGCTTATCAGATGATTCAAATGGCGCGTTCCCTCGGCTTGAAAACGATGCTGGGCTGCATGGTGTCCAGCTCGTGCGCCATCACTGCCGCAGCCCATCTTTCTCCACTCGCCGATTACGCGGATCTCGATGGCAATCTTTTGATAGCGAATGATCCGTACCTGGGCGTTACTGTAGAAAGCGGGAAACTGCTGCTCCCGCGCCGTCCGGGCCTTGGCTTGCTCCCCGCTTGACCTGCGGAATTCTTCAGCTATCTGTTTTCAACTGCCCGGTGAAAGCAACCCGACCTGCAAGGAAAGGCAGTGCGGAAGAACCGTCCATGAGAAACAGAACCTAGATGCACTTCGATTCGTCGCTGAGCAATGTGCCAGCATCCCGCTTGAAGCCACGAGTCCGGAAGGCAAGATAGATTGCGCCGATCGCCAGCCAGGCGAATCCGGCAACTTGGGCTTGTTTGCTGAGATTCATCCATACATAAATGCACACCAGCGCGCCCGCCAGAGGATAGAGGAGGTTGCGCACCATATCGTGTGCAGAGCGTTCTTTGCGCTTGATCCAAAAATGCTGGATGACCGACAGGTTCACCAGGATAAAGCCAACAAACGCTCCAAAGTTCAGCATTTCCACCGCCAACTGGAAGTCTGTGAGGAGCGCCGCGCCCAGCAACAACGCAGAAGTGATGTAAATCGCCCTTGCCGGTGTGCCGAAACGTGGATGCAGATGCCCGAAGAGTGTGTTCGGAATGACCCCATCGCGGCCCATGGCAAAGAGCAGGCGGGACGATCCCGCCTGTCCGGTCAGAGCGCACGAAATCCCCGCGACCAGCAGAACAAGCGTCAATATGAGGAACATGAGTTGGCCACCTATGAGGCGGCCTATGTCGAGAATAGCCGTATCAATGTGGGCAAAGCCGTGATTACCGGGCGATACCAGTGTCGCGAAGTAAACCGTCGCCACGCAGATTCCGGTTTGAAGAATGCAGACCAGCACCGTGGAGAAGCCGATGTCTTTTTCCGGATGGATGCTGTCTTCAGCCAGCGTAGAAATGGCGTCGAAGCCGATATAGGAAAGCGCCGCAATCGACGCGCCGAGCATGACGGGGCCTAAGGAAAAGTGATGCGGCGGATAGATTCCAGCCAGGGAAATCAGTGCGCCTGCGCCATGGTGCGCAGCAACATAATGGATCGCCATGGCGATAAAAAGCACCATGCAACCAGACATGCCCACCATCATCACGGTGTTTGCCTTGGCCAGCGTGCGAATTCCGACGACATTGATGATGGTGATGCCAGCGGTAAACAGGATGACCCACACAAAATAAGGGATGGAGGGAAGCAGGCGGGCTGCCGTGAGCGCCGGATAAAT
>JAJXXG010000449.1:404-4855 GCA_021781255.1 Acidobacteriota bacterium | reverse complement strand
ACGTCGTTGGTCCCCAGACAGTGCGGACCTCCGCTCGACCAGGATCTCCGGTGGAGTTTATTGCCTGTGGAAGCGACCGCGGCGTGGTAGTGGGTTATTGCCGTCTGCACCTCGTTCTTGAACTGGTCCAGGCCGTTGCTTTTGCAGCGCGCATCGTGGCAATAAATGCCGAACTGGTCCCAGAAGTTGCAGGCCACGCCGTCGGCCTGCGACTGCCGCGCCCACTCGCGCACAAAGGCCTCGAACAGCTTCCACGTCGCCGGATCCGAAGGGCAGAGCGCCGCTGTCTCCAGCGAGTGTTCTTCCGATACGCCTTTGGCCGAGGGATATACCGCGAGGAACGCGTCGTACAGTTCCTCCGACCAGCGACTGAAGTTGTTCCCGTAGGGCAGATTGGAAAACACCTCCACATCCGCGTCGTGGAACTCTTTCACCAGCGCCGCATTGCGCGGAATATCGCCGGCTTCGCCTGCAGCGAGCCGCTGCTGTGCTGCCGGGCTCAGCTGGGCGTAGACCTCCGGCATGGCGTCGCGCAGGCTCACGCTGGCGTGAAGCTGCGCAATAAAGCTGGTCGCGCCCAGTACGGCCACCTGCTCCGCGACGCCGTGATCGTGATGATGCACCGCGAAGCGCATGGCAAACTCGGGATTGCGCGTCCAGACGCCTGCCGTGCGATTGATCCAGTGGTGCGTCTCGCCCGCGGCGTAGAGCAGGGACCGCGGTCGCGCGCCACACACCATCAGGCCGCCGTTTTCCGCCAACACCGCGTAGCCGTCGCGCTCGATCGGTGCAGTGAGTGCCGGCGGCACACCCGGTGTCTCTTTGAGCGCCAGCAGCAGTGCGCCTTTGTGCGCCGTGGCGGCGCCGGAATAGCTGCGGACCGCGTCGTCCCGCAGTCCGAGCTTTGCCGCAAGCATTCCGGCCGCTCTCTGCGCCGCGGGGTGCGCGTCAGCGGGAACCAGAACCGATGTGAAGCGGGGTGCGGCCTGCGCAAGCAAGTCGAGGCTCTCGCCCAGTGCGCCTGCGGCCGCAACCGAGGCCGACTTTAAGAAGCCGCGGCGCGTAAGCGCCGAAAACAGATGCGTAGATTCGGAAACCATGGACCATTCTCCAGGGCGCATGCACGCGCCGTCTGTGCTCCCGCTGCCGGGCGGCGACGCTCGGCAGCAGGCCCTTTTACCGCTATTGGCCAGGAATCAGCCGCACCGGCCCTAAAATTCCTGAAGCCACCGGCTCCAGATGATCCATGTCCTGCGGCGTAAACTTTTCGCCGTAACGCAGATTCAGCAGCCGGTAGTCCGGCGCGGCACGGCCTGCCAGTTCGTTGATCGCCGTATTTGCCACCACGATCTTCAGTTGATTGGCTCCCGCGTGCATCAGCGCCGCAACATCGAGCCGATACGGCGGATGCCACATGGATCCGGCCAGCTTTCCATTCACATAAACCAGCGCCGCCTCGCGGATTGGCGGGTCGTACCATGCCCGCGTGCCGGGCTGGTGCAGAGTTGCGCGCGCGATCGGCGTGCCTTCGCCAAAATCCAGCAGCACGCGCCCGGCCTTCGCTACATCCTCGGGAATCTCCACCGTGCGCTCATAGGTTGCGGTGCCGGAGTAGTATCTCTCTGCCTCGATATCGGTCCACGACTCCAGCACCGGCATCGTCTGCGTCGTGTGCGTCCGGTCGAATGTCACCTTCCAGTCGCGTGCAAGGTCGATTGGCGCGAACGGCTCCGCTTTGGGCGGCGCAGCCGGGGCAGCGCCCTGGCGGAAGACCAGCACGCGCGATTCGTAGGGCGCGAGATCGAAGTGTATCGTCGCTCCGGTTCCAGCGCCTGCGATCTTGCCTGTGAATGGATCCCACCATTCTGCTCCGCCGCGGGCCGCACGGAAGGTCGCGTCGAAAGCATGCGGCCTATTGTCGGTGTTGGCGACAAAATAAACTTCCGCATCCGCCAGCTTGCGATGGATAAATCCAACCGTCGGCGTTGCCGGCGCGATGGCCACGTCCGGCTTGAGCACGGCGCCAATGGCCGTGCCCGCTTCCGTCGCGCTCGCCACCACTTTCACGTTTTTGTCGCCGGTCATCGCCTGTGCAATCCGCTTTACCGCCGCTGAGTCTCTCGGCCCCTCCACCACGCCTGGAGCGCGCATCGGCAAACTCTTCACCGCGATCACCACTCCACCGCGTCGCTCGTACTCCTGAATCCTGCGGTAGGCGGCCAGCGGCAGCCGCTCCATGGGCGGCATCACCAGCACTGGATATTTGATTCCTGCGGTGTCGATGGCCGCCGAGTCGATAAAGTCCAGGTTGTAGCCTGCGTCCAGAATGGCCGGAACCAGATCCGGCCCCAGCAGCGTGCGTATCTCGTCGGTCACCGACACCCGTCCCGGACGGAACTCCGCCTGCCCGTCCTCTTCCGGCAGCAGCACCGCGATGTCGTTAGCCGGCGCGCCTTGCCGCAGCAGGTAGCTCATGCGGGTAAAGTAGCGCATCACGTCCGGCATCACCATCCACCATGGGTTGTGATCGTTAAAAACCGCGGCCGCGTAAAACGACCAGCCGGGATCGGGCACCCATGCCGGCGTGTAGGGCCAGCCGTGCCCCACAAACTGGTTGATGCCCTGCAGGAAAAACGTATCGGCCTCGGCTTTCATGTCGAGCGGAGTGGCCCGGAATGAGGGCGAATGCAGCCACGTCCATGTCTCCGAGGAGGTCACCTGACGCCCATAGATATGACTGGCTGATGTGGCCCACCGCGTGAATGAAAATCCCCCGTGCCACTGCGATCCCTCGCCTTCGGGCAGATCCACCAGCGCGTTGCTGGCCAGGGTTACCGCCGGCGAGCCGTAGCTCTGTGAACGGAACTTGGTGTGATGCGCGCGCGCCCATGCGTTCAGCGGCGTCAGATAGTGTTCGTCGATCAGCTCCGTCAGCGTCCGCCCCCAGTCGTAGCGCAGGTCGGCGGCCTCTTCTCCGCTGCCCGCAGCCAGCTCCGGCAGCCGCGAAGTCAGATCGTATCCGCGCCGCGCGCGAAACTCATCCAGCATCTTTGGCGTCCAGTCCGCGCCGTACACCTCCAGGCTGTCGCTGAACACTGAATAGGGAGCATTGGCCCCGCACGCTGCCAGCAGCGGATCGGCCACGTGCTGGATGTGGCTCTGGATCGCCTCCATGCTGAAGTGGTCCAGTACAAATCCCTCTGCGCCCACCCCGGCGCGCTTTACCTGTTGTCCCGTCCGGCTGGAGATGAAGAACAGCGCCACGCGCGGAGCCGTTCCCTGCGCGGCCGGCACGTTCATGCGCAACGCGCCAACGGTCGCTACCCGTTCCGCCCGATCCGCGTCGTAGCTGCGCGGCGTGCCCGGAGCGACAAACGCCGCCAGCAGCGCTTCGCCGTTGCGAATCGACGGCACGGGCAGGGAAGTGACGCCCTCCGGCAGGGCCACTGTCACAATGCGCAGCCGGCTCGATGCATCCGTTACCGGCACATAGGCGCCACCGTAGGGCCAGCCACTGCCCAGCGTCATGCTCAGCCGCATGTTCAGCTCGTGCGCCGTCTGCGCCGCAAACGTAACCCGGTCGAGAAACTCCCTGGAGAGAAACGGATAGTTGCGGAATCCCTGGGCGGGATCGTTGAGTTCAAGGGCGTATACGGGCTGCAGTTCCACACCGCCGATGCCACCCGCTTTCATCACCTGCATCTCGCGCGCCAGTTCGTCTTTCTCCACCGCCGGCCCGAACCACCACCAGCGCATCATCGGCCGCGCGTCCATCGGCGGGGCGATAAACCCGGCACGGATTGCGCTCAGAGCATCGGCGGGGCCGGCGCTGCCTGAAGCCGGCGTTTGCCCTGCCACCGGCAGTGAAAACACAGTCGCTGCGCAAACACTCAATACAAAAATCCGGAAAAATCGCATCACATCCCCCACATCAATCCCTCGCGGAGCGCGCTTTCCTCGCCGGGATCGCGGTCGTCCATCGAAATTGTCCTGAGATACAAATACACGATGAAGCGCGGAAAGAAACTCCCGCAAATCCACCCCGGAAAAATCCGGGCGGCTCCCGGCCACATGAACTGTGCCCAGCGCCGCCCGGTGTTTGACCTCCCGTTCCTCTGCAGGAGCGGGAGGTTAGCGTGACTTTCTGCCTTAGAAAACAAACTTGGCGTTGAACTGCCAGTCTCTCGGCAACTGACCGGAGTTGGTCAGGGTGCCGAAGTTGCTCTTGGCGTTGGTGCCGATGCCGTTGCCGTTCGTCGGCCCGCCGGGGGCAACTGCTGATAGCTGGTTAATGGTTGTGTTGGGCGCTCCCCAGCTGAAGTGGTTGGTTAAGTTCTGCACCTGCGCCGCGAAGACGAAGGCCAGATACCGTGTGATTTTGAAGGTTCTGTTAATGCCGCCGTCAACTTCCCAATAGCCCGGCCCAAAGACATTGAAGCCTCCGGTTGCCG
>JAJXXG010000449.1:0-394 GCA_021781255.1 Acidobacteriota bacterium | reverse complement strand
CTGGTAGGTCTTGTTCGGCACATAGAACGCGGTTGCATCCAGGAATGGGGTTGTCGCTGAGGTCAGGTTGTTGATGCCATGGCCGTAGCTCCCGTTGATGCGCACATTGTTGGTGTAGCCAGGAGTGAAGCTCGGATTGCAGCCCTGACCCACAACGATGCAGCCGGAGGCCTTGAATCCGAGGATCTGTCCCGACGAGTAGGTGAAGATGCCGGAGGTCTGCCAGCCGCCCGCGATGATGTTAACAAGCGGATTGTTCCCTCCGATATGTCCCCGACCAAAAGGCAGATCGTAGGTTCCAAAGGTGTGCAATATCTGACGCGGCTCGTGTTCGGAGTAATCCAGCGCCTCTTGCTGACGGGCAATGCGGTCAGTGATCGCCTAACCCGTAAGA
>JAJXXG010000790.1 GCA_021781255.1 Acidobacteriota bacterium | reverse complement strand
TTGGCTACACCCTGGGCAGAGCGACCACCGATGCCGGCGATTCACTGAGCGGCGGAGGAGTGGGCGGCTACAGAGCGCCGGGCATTGTTGGCATCAAGTACGATACTGGACTTGCCGGGTTTAATATCACTCACGCATTTGTTGCAAGCGGTACCTATGCGTTGCCGTTCGGACGAGGAAGAGAGTACTTCAGCTCGATCAACAGGGCAGGAGATTTGATCCTTGGTGGATGGAGTACGAACCTGATTCTGACACTTGACAGCGGTCAACCTCAGACGATTGGAAGCCAGGTGAGCACGGGTTCGGGATTCAGTGCATATGCGGATGTGGTGCCCGGCAAAAGCAAGTATCGGGGCAGTGTTAAGGGCTACTACAATCCAGCGGCATTTACTGACCCACCGGCGGTCACCAGTGCCGGGCAGACCTCACTCGCGCCCCTGGGCGGGCCACAAGCTCAGGTCAATGGTCCTGGTTACAAGGATTTTGACTTCTCGGTGTTCAAGAGCTTCCCGATCAACGACCATTCGCATGCAGAGTTTCGTGCAGAATCATTCAACCTGACGAATACGCCCAGCTTCAATCTGCCTACGAATACCGACTATAAGGACGACGTGAACTTCGGGCAAATCACATCCACGCGCAGCAACGCACGCGAGCTGCAGTTTGCCTTTAAATACTACTGGTAATTGTTAGACGGCACGGACACGATCACGTCCGTGCCGCAAATCTTTCGAGTGGACGGAGCGTGCGCTAACGTGCAAGGCTGTGTGACTACAGCCTAAGATGGCCAAAGAATGAGCACAACTTGCCGATTTCGATGGGTTCTGATTGCCATCTTTATGTTGAGCACAGCTGCGCTTTTTGCGCAGAACAGCGCAAGCCAGGAGCAAAAACTGCTCGCAACGGTCAGACGTGATCCAAACAACGCTAGTGCAGCCGCCGCAATGGGGACTTTTTATTTTCGCAAAATGCAATGGCGACTCAGCGCGCATTGGCTGCAGAAGGCATATACGTTGTCAAAAGGCAATTCCACCATTGGTTTTGATCTGGCTTTGGCCCGGATGCAGGCTGGAGAGCTTGATCAGGCTCAAAAGCAGATTGAGATATTGCAGTCGCAGAAAGAAAGCGCTAAATTGCACGGGTTGATGGCGGAAATCGACAATCGCAAGGGAGATTACAGAGCAGCTGCACAGGAGTATCACCGTGCGGCCGAGATGGAGCCGACTGAAGAGCACATTTTCGAGCTCGCCACATATCTCGTGCAGCACAAACAGTATGTTGGCGCATTGAACGACGCGATTAAATTCTATCGTTATGGCGTAGAGAAATTTCCGAGTTCTGCCAGATTGCGCGTGGGCTTAGGGGTGGCACTGTATGCGGCGAGCGATTACGACGAGGCAGTGCGCGTGTTCTGTGAAGCAATAGATCTCAATCCGAAAGATACACGTCCCTTGCAGTTTTTAGGAAGAGCGAGTCTCGTCTCGCCAGAGCTGGCGCCAGCTGTCGATGCGAGATTGAAAGAGTTTGAAGAACGATATCCGGATAATGCAGCGGCCAACTATTTTTATGCGCTGGCACTTTGGGAGCGCAGCGGCGAAGCGGCAGGCAAGGATCGGACAGAAATTGTAAGGCTGTTGCGAAGAGCTGAAGCTCTGAAACCCGGCTGGTATGAGCCGCACTTTCAGCTTGGCGTGGTTTACGAGTCGCAACAGAAGTATGCGGACGCAATCATCGAGATGAAGCGGGCAGTGGCAATCGATGAGGACTATTTCCCAGCACATTACAGGCTGGCAATTCTGTATAACCGCATGGGGCAGCGGGCAAAGGCAAAAACAGAGGCGGATCTTGTGAAGCGCTTGCAGGCAAAGGGCGAGGAGATGTCTGACCGTCATGATGTGATTGAGTAACCAAGGCTGAAGAGCGACGGTCATGTTGACAGTCAAAAATGCATGCGTGTACGTTACCGATACGGCATTGTCTGTACCGAAAAGCAATAACTATGACATCTCAAAGCATTCCGTGATTGAGGGCTGAGTTCGATGGGAGATACGCACAAGCTGATTCCTGTTCGTTGCTGGGAAGAAGAGGTTACTTTTCCGGTCTACCCAGTGCAGGACGCAGATCCAAATCCAATGTTCCTCGAAAAGCGGGTATATCAGGGGAGCAGCGGCAAGGTGTATCCCAATCCCTTCACGGACCGCGTGGCGCTGGAAAAGCAGGACAAGAATTACAAGGCAGTGTTTCTCGAGAATGAATATATACAGCTGATGATTCTGCCGGAAATTGGTGGCCGAATTCATGCTGGACTCGACAAGACTAATCAATACGATTTCTTTTACCGGCAAAATGTAATCAAGCCTGCCCTGGTTGGCCTGCTGGGTCCCTGGATTTCAGGCGGCGTGGAGTTCAACTGGCCACAGCATCACAGGCCGTCAACTTACATGCCGGTCCACATGGCAATCGAAGAACACGCCGACGGCAGCCGTACGGTTTGGTTGAGTGAACATGATCCGATGCTGCGGATGAAGGGCATGGTAGGCATATGTCTGCATCCGGGGCGAGCGTTGGTTGAGGCGAAGGTGCGGCTCTTCAATCGGACTCCGATTGCCCAGACGTTTCTTTGGTGGGCGAATGTCGCGGTACGTGTTCATGAGCAGTATCAGGCCTTTTTCCCGCCTGACGTCAACTTTGTGGCTGACCACGCCAAGCGTGCGGTGACGCCCTTCCCGGTGGCGCGAAATCACTACTATGGTGTGGACTATCGTCCGGGCGCGGACATCTCCTGGTATAAAAACATTCCGGTTCCCACGTCCTATATGGTTACGGAATCGAAGTATGACTTTTTCGGTGGGTATGACCATAGGCGCGAAGCCGGAGTTGTGCACACATCAAACCATCACATCGCGCCAGGGAAAAAACTGTGGACTTGGGGGAACGCAGAGTTTGGTTACGCCTGGGACCGAAATCTTACAGATAATGATGGACCCTACGTGGAACTGATGGCCGGCGCGTACACGGATAATCAACCGGACTTCTCCTGGCTTGAACCTTTCGAAACGAAAACCTTCCGGCAGTACTGGTATCCGATCCAGAAGATAGGGCCTGCAAAAAACGCAAATACCGAAGTTGCGGTCAATCTAGACTTTTCCGGCGAGAGCGTGAGGCTGGGTGTGTGCGTCACCGCAAAGCGAACGGTGCGCATTGTGCTCCTTTCAGATGGAAAAATTGTCATTGACGATCAGACCTCTCTCGCGCCAGACAAGCCTTATCTTAAGGTTCTGACAGAAAAAGTAGGCAGCCCTGACAGATACATGCTGCTGGTGAGCAGCGTGGACGGAGTGGAGTTAATCCGTTATCAGCCGGAGAGGCATGCGAGGCGCGAGCTGCCAAGTCCTGCGACTGAACCACCTGAGCCTGCGGATATCAAGAGTGTGGAGGAGCTCTATCTGACCGGCTTGCACCTCGAGCAGTACCGGCACGCAACGCGGCGGCCTGAAGCCTACTGGCTGGAGGGGTTGGATCGCGAGCCGGAGGACGCGCGGCTTAACTGCGCCATGGGGCTTGCTCTGTTGCGCAAAGGTGTGTTTGCCGAGGCTGAAGAATTCTTTCAACGTGCAGTGGCGCGCCTTACCTTTCGCAACCCTAATCCGCAGGATGGAGCGCCATACTACTACCTCGGTTTAACCAGGCTTTATCAGGGCAAGACACAAAGCGCGTATGACGCCTTCTATAAGTCGACCTGGAACCATGCATGGAAGAGTGCGGGGTATTATGCTTTGGCGGCAATCAACGCACAGCGGGAGCAATGGACGACCGCGCTTGAGGATATTGAGCTCAGTCTTCAGACGAACACAGAAAACCTTAAGGCCCGCGCATTGCGAGCCATGCTGCTACGGCGTATGGGACGTCTTGAGGAAGCACGAAAGGCAATCGACGAGACGCTAACCATCGACAGACTGGATTTCAGAATCCAGGCAGAACGCTTCTTGCTGACTAACGATGAGAAGGATTTTACAAACTTTGTCGCAGGCCTTGAAGGTGATCTGCAGACCTTGCTGGATTTGATTTTCGATATGGCATGGAGCGGCGCAAGGGATGAGGCTGCGTTGCTGCTGGAAAAATGCACTCTTGCCGAGCGGTGGGAATATCCAATGCTTTGGTACACACTGGCCTGGCTGGTGGATGGACCCGGGACGAAGGCCAATCTGAAGGAGTACATTGCGCGGGCTGAGGCGGCACCTTCACGCTACTGCTTTCCGGCTCGTCTTGAGGAGATGATCGTCCTGGAAAGTGCAATCTCCCGCAATCCGTTGAGTGCTAAAGCAAATGCCTATCTGGGAAATCTCTACTACGACAAGCAGCGTTATGACGATGCGATTCGGTGTTGGCGGCGGTCTGTGGAGCTGGACGACTCATATTCCGTTCCGTGGCGGAATCTTGGAATTGCGGAATTCAATGTACTGCACAATGCGCAGGCTGCCGAGCAGATGTACAGGAAGGCGCTGGCGTCCAATGGGAACGATGCGCGTCTCCTTTTCGAGTGGGACCAGTTGCGCAAACGCGCTGTCCTGGCTTCTCCCGAGGATCGCCTCAGAGCGCTAGATGAACAGCTTGAGCTGGTTGCTCTCCGTGACGACCTCACAATCGAGCGAATTACATTACTCAATCAACTGGGGCGCTGGGAGGAGGCGTTGGCTGCAATCAGCGCTCGCCGCTTCAGCCCATGGGAAGGAGGCGAAGGCCTCACATCAGCACAATATGTCTATGCCCACCGCGCGCTGGGATTGGCGGCTCTTGACCTAGGTCATGCAGCCCTGGCGCTCGATCACTTTGATGCGGCGCGCACATACCCGCACA
>JAJXXG010000395.1 GCA_021781255.1 Acidobacteriota bacterium | reverse complement strand
CGGGCATAAGTCCAAACATTAGCGATCTCACAGATCGCCCTGACGCAATGCTGCTTGCCGGATTCCTGGACAGCAACCGCCGCATCGCGCAGGTCTGCGGAGATGTCCTGGTTCTGCCTTCCCACGGCGCGCCTTTTCGTGGCTTGCACGCTCGCATTGAGGAACTCGACTCTCACCACGAGCAACGCCTGCTGGCAGCCGAGGATGCTCTCATCTCGGGACCCCGTACAGCCGCCGATCTGATCCCGCATCTGTTTGGACGCCAACTATCGGGCTTCGACGTGGCGCTCGCCTTGGGAGAAGCCATCGCCCATTTGCAGTATCTCGTCCATCAGGGACGCGCTCTTCGCGTCGAGCAGAATGGGATTGTTCTATACTCGGCTTCACCGCGCCGCGATTCGGCTGCTTCTGGAGAGTAAGGAAGAAGGTAAGCCCGAGACGTTTGAATTTCCGTTCCTTCCCGCACATCAGCGGGAAAGAACGGAATGGAAGCATTGCGCTGAAGCGCAACTATCACGCGGTTCCGGGGCGCACTTCGCGCGGCAGCCAGGCGCCCTGCTCGAGCAGCCGCTTCTGCAATGCCTGGTAGCTTACATGCCGCGGGCTGGTGTGGTTCTTCAGGGCCAGCGCCGCAGCGGTTCCGGCAGCTTCGCCCATTTGCACGCAGAAGGGGATGAGGTTCAACAGATCGTTGGCTTCCACGTCCGATGAGAAGCAGCGGCCCGCAGTCAGCAGATTCTCCATGGTAACGGGAACCAGGGCGCGATAGGGAATGCATTTGTTGCGAATGGTCTTAGAGATATTCTCCGCATACGGCGGAACGGCAGCAATGGTATCGGGAAATACCGTGCCTTCACGCACATCGTCGCGCGTAACCACGTATTCGCCGCGCAGCCGCCGGCTGCCCCTGGTGCCAATCTGCGACGCGGTATCCAGAACATAGCTTTGCTCGAAGCCCGGCATCTGCTTCCGCAAAAGCTCCAGCGTCTTCAGCATCACCTTGCGCACCTTCACCTCCGCTCCCGTAAGGTGTTCGACATTCAGGCAATCATTCCCCGGCACCCAGTTGTTCACCCAAACCTGGTCGTCGCGGTGGGTAGCCAGGGCCAGCAAAGGGAAGCCGCCAATCGCCCGCATTTCCGCCTGAATCTTCTGGTATGCCTCCGGATCGGAATGCCTGAAGGTGCTGTACTTGAGGTAATCCACGCCTCCTAACCTGAAGACCACGGCCAGCATGCCGCTTCTCAGGTTGTGATCGATGGCGCCGTCAAACTCCGCTCCCGCCGAGGCAAAGATGTCGCCATCGCCCGTGGTGTCAATAGTCAGCTTGCTGAGGATTGCCTGGTGGCCAGACTTGCTCTCGAAGACCGCGCCTTCGACCTTCTTCCCATCGCTCAGCGCCCGGCTACCCCAGGAGTGAAGATAGAGTTTGACCCCTGCTTCTTCAATCATGTCGTTCAGAACGCATTTCAACATTTCCGGGTCCACAATAACGCTCATCCTGACGCGTCCGCGCACGACAAAGTCATGGTAATGCTTTAAGCGGCCGATCAGCTCCGGGTCGGCGGACCCGAGCTGCTTACGTTGGGGATGGCGCGCGCCTCCAATGGCGTCCAGCCGGTCCACTATCTCCTGGCAAACGCCTGCCACCTCCTGTTCTTCAGTGCCCGCGCTCATGTGAGGGATCAGGATGACTAATCCGCCGGTGGCCATTCCCCCGAGATGGTTATAGCGCTCGATCAGGGTAGTGTCAGCGCCGTTGCGGGCCGCGGCCACGGCGGCTGCCACTCCGGCAGGACCTCCTCCAACCACCAGGACTTCTGTCTCTCTGCAAACCTTTGTCGTCCGCGCGGGCTCGACCACCTCGCTACGAGAAGTTGTCATATCGTCCGTTTCCTCTTCCTCTCTTTTGCTGAAAGAGAAGCATAAGGCACGCCCCGGTTGCCGTCAACAAACTCTTCAATAGGCACAAACCAGGGTCGTTCAGAGGATCATGCCCGGAAAAAATGCCACTTGCGACAGAGGGGTGAATCCGGCAGCGAAGGAAACCGGCGCGTCAGACGCCGCTCTTGTCGACGTCGCGTCAGGCGATCATGGCGATCTTTGCACGCTGGGGTGGCTTGTTTCCTGCTCTTCTACCGCCGTGCCGCCACTTCATCCAGCTCAGCCGTGTATGGTGGCAGGACACCGCATTCGGCTGCGATGCGGAAGAACCCTCGCATTCCTTCCACGCACTCCTCGTCGAGCACGTAGTGGATGTTGTCGCTGAGGTAGCTTCGGATGGTCTGCTCGGAGATGGGAAACCGCACAGCCCACTCGGCAACCAGCGCATCGATATTCGCAAGGCCGTGATCGCGGGAGCGGATGAAATCCTCAGCAACACTCTCATCCAAAGATCTGCTGCATTCAATGCCAGCACACCAGACGGCAGAGACAAAGGGCAGGCCCGTGAGAGCACGCCACTCCTCGGCCAAGTCGAGATAAACAAGCTCTTCACCGGTGCGTTCAAAGCGGTTATTCCGCTCTTCAAGAGCAAGCAGCGCGGGATCGCCGATCATGATAGCGGCGTCGGCGCGATCGAGCATGAAATCCAGATCGGCGAACAGGGGCAAAAATGGAATCTCCGGCTTGCCCCATTTATGGAACATGATGCGTGCGTACGCAAGTGTGGTGCGGCTGGCCGTATCGGCCGCCACTGTGCGCAAGTCCTTAAGAGGCTGGCTGGCGCGGTGCACCAGCAGCAGCGAGCGCACACGGCCTTTTGAGGCGATCGTGCAACCGGGCAGAATGCGCAGGCCGGGAATGGTGGCCAGAGCAGCGATGGGAATCAGGCCGAGGTCCGACTCGCCCGAAGCCAGGCGCTCTGCGCAGGCCGAGGGCGCCATGCGGTCGATGCGGTAGCGCCGGGCAAGTTCATCGCGAAGGGGCGGGTGTTCAAAATCCCACATCAGAGGCGCAGGATTGAGAAACCCGATTGCGGCAATCCGCAATCGTGAGTCGGGCCGCTGTGGTGCGTCTTGCTTTGCGTTCACGCTTGTTAGACTATCAATCCGCATAAAAGATTCGTGGCAAACGCCTCAGAAGGAACCGGATTGGTCAAGACACTGTCAGGGGGTTGATCTCCAGGCACTCAATATCGCGCCACGTTCGCATAGGCTTGAGTGAGCAAAACGGTCTCAGCGATGGCCTCCTCCGCTACCGCCACCGCCACCACCGCTGTGGCCGCCGCCACCACTGCTGTGGCCACCACCGCCGCCGCCGCCACCGTGCCAGCCACCGCCACCGCCGCTGTTGCCGCCACCGTGCCAGCCACCGCCACCACCGCTGCGGCCGCCGCCGCTGCCGCTGTAGCCACCTCCGCCGCTACTATTCGAACCCCCGGAACTCCCTCCACTCGAGAAGCGACTCCACCAACTGCTTCTTGAATAGTTTTGCGGGGTCGGTCGAGGGCTATAGCTTGCCGGCGGAGCAGAACTGTGACTCGCAGGCGAAAGTTGCGGCGCACGAAAACTCTGCACCGGAGGCGCAGTCACGGGGCGGTTGTTCCCATACTCTGGGCGCGGCTTGCCCACCAGCCCGGCTGGCGCTAGAGTATTGCGATTTCCCTGAAATGCCGCGTGATTGTATACCTGCCGCATAGGTATCGGACGAAGCGCCTGCACATTATTCCCCGCAATCGTCACCGGCGTGCCCTTGTTGCGCGCCGGGAGCCCGGGATTTATAACCGTCACGCGCCGGTTCACGGCGATCATCGGCATCGGTTTGCCGGGAATCGGTGTTCCTGAAATCGGCCGGTGTGGGGCATCCGGGCGCATAATGCGGTGATAGCCGAAAGGGGTAAAACCGATGTTGGGGCCGCCGTAGTAACCCATTCCCCACCAGGGACTGCAACCGCCCATTCCCGGCGCCCATCCCCAGCCAAAGCCGCCGTAGAAGTTCCAGGCGCCACACTGGTACGGCAGATAGCCCCATGAATAATCTGAAATCCATAGGTATCCGTATCCGGGCGTATACATCCAGTCTCCATTGCCGTAGGGGTCAAAACCTGCGCTCGCGGCATCGTAAGGCGACCACACATAGCCTTGCCCCGGCACGTCGTACCAGTTGCCGCTCGCGTCCAGATCGCTCCATGCAGGGTTTTGGCTCTGGCCCAGGTTATCCGACGCGCCGGTTTGGTCCGCGGCTTCAGCGGTCAACGCCTGATCGCGGTCCGAGTTCCACGCATCCCAGGAATCCGGCTCGATGGACTCAGCTACTTCGTAGCCGCTGGGATCGGCTCCATTCAGCGCGATGCTTTCGCCGCCGTGCAAATCCACTGCCACCGCGCCATTGGCGCTTTGCAGGTGGGCGTTGCCAGAGAAGACGGCCATTTTGCCGGGAGGATTGTCCATGGTGACGCGGAGCGCAGTAAAGCCACTGGTGGTGACCACGCTGTCACCGAATTGCACGCTCATTTGGCCGGCCAGGTTTCCGCCCTGGAATTCGAAGTAGGCCAGCCCGCCACCAAACTGAAGCACGGCATTGGCCGACGCGCCCGATCCGCTTAGAACCTTCAGTGTCAAGGAGCTGTCAGGCGCGAGCCTGGCCACGCTGCCATCTTCAAACTGGATCTCGGCCCGCCCGTTGTCCGCGGTGGTCAGTTGCATGCCTTCGAGCAGCGGCGTATTTGCCATGGCCTGATCGGTCAGCACCTGATTGCCCTGCGACAGCTTCACCGAGCCGTCAACATAGCTTAGCCGCACCGCCCGCGCCGGCTGCCCCGCTCCCGGCGTGGCGACTCCTGGCTCCGCGGGGGACTGCCCCCGCAAACCTGTCGCCAGACACGCCCATCCGAGGACCAGCGCCGCAAACCCCGTCAAT
>JAJXXG010000321.1 GCA_021781255.1 Acidobacteriota bacterium | reverse complement strand
CATGCTCGCGGAACTCGACCGCAACATGACCCAGCTCCAGTTGCCGGGCTTTCAAAAACCCTTCTTCATCCAGTACCGCATTGAAGATGTGGACGATTTCCAGACCAATGCCGCTTTCGGCGCAACGCAGGGCTCGCAGCGCAGCCATGCGCGCATCGCGCGCGTCTCCGTGCGCGTAGGCGACTACAAGACCGACAGCTCCGGTCAGCGCGGCGATGGCGCAATCGAACTGGCTGCCCTCGACGACGACCCCATCGCCCTCCGCTCGGCGCTATGGGCAGCCACGGACCGCGCCTACAAAACCGCGCTCGCCGCCTACGCCCGCAAACTCGCCGCGCTCAAGGAAGTCGAGACGCCGCCGCAGGCAGACGACTTCAGCCGGGAGAAGCCCGTCCTTTCGCTCGAAACTCCGCTCAAGCTGCAGTTGGATCAGGAGCAGTGGACAGCACAGGCGGCAAAGGCCAGCGGCCTCTACCGCACCGATGCCTCCGTCAAGGCCGCCGAGCGCGACGTGCAGTACTCCACCGCCGAGTTCCATGCGCGCGTCACCACCACCTGGCTCGTGAACAGCGAAGGAACCATCGTGCGCAAATCCGCGGCGCAGTTTCAGGAGGCTTTCGCCACCGGCACGCAGGCCAGCGACGGCATGAAGCTGGACCGCTCCTACGCCAGCACCGCTGCCGCGCTCAAAGACCTGGACACGCCCGAGGTCTTCACAAAGCACGCCGTCGCGCTCATCGCCTCGCTCGCCGACCTGCGCAAAGCGCCGCTGGTTGAGGAGGAGTATCACGGCCCGGTCCTGCTCAGCGCAGACGCCACCACCGACACGCTGCGCGCCCTGCTCGCGCCTGCAGTGGCTGCAACCCGCCCCGCGGTCGGCACCGAAGCGCGCACCGGCGGCTCTTTCGCCAGCAGCTACCACGCCCGCGTGCTCCCGGAGTTTCTCGACGTCGTGGACGACCCAGGAATCAAGACCGATGACGGCGTCAGCCTCGTCGGAGCCTATGACGTGGACGATCAGGGCGTGCCCGCGCAGGCGGTCAAGCTCGTCATCGCCGGACGGCTGGAAAACTACCTCATCGGCCGCGAGCCCGTGCGCGACTTTCCCCAGTCCAACGGCCACGGACGCGCCGGCATCACCGGCCCGCCCCGCCCCACCGTTGGCGTCCTGAAGGTGACCGCGCAGAACGGCCTCACCGACAGCGATCTGGAGAAGAAACTCGCCGCAATAGCCAAAGACCGCGAGCTGAAAAGCGTCTATTACGTCTCGACGCTGGGCGCGGGCTTGTCACCCCGCCTGCTCTACCGCGTCAGCCCCGACGGCCACCGCGAACTCGTGCGCGGAGCCACGCTCGATGACCTCGACCAGCGCGCCCTCCGCTCCGGCGTTGAGGCCGCGGGAAAGGACCTCTGGGTTGCCAACTACTTTGGCGATGTTCCGCAAACCGTGCTCGCCCCGGCGCTGCTGCTGGACGACGCAACCATCCGCCGCGCCAACGAGAAAAACGACAAGCTGCCCTTCTATCCGCCGCCGGACTAGGCGACCGTTCCAGCGGTATCGGCTCAATCCAGTCGCGTCAGATACGCGTCGCCCTGAGAAGGATGCACATGGCGCGCAATGGACTCGGCCACTTCCCGGTTATCTCCTTCCGGGCGGATGCGAACCCAGTAGCTGTGCTCGCCGGCAAAGTCGATTACGTGCGAGCCGGGATATTTGCGCAGAAGCTGCGCCTTGAGCTTCTCTGCCTTGCGCTCGCTCGTGAATGCCCCAATCTGCACGCACCACCGCCCGCCCTCGTCTATCGGCTTCGGGGTGCGATACACGTCAATCCGCACCCGTGCCACGCCCATGCGATAAACGCCCGTCGCCTTGGCCGATGCAATCGTCAGGTCGATCACCTTGTCCGGAGCAAACGGGCCGCGGTCGCTGATGCGCATTGCTGCCGACTGCCCGTTCTCCAGATTCGTCACCACAATCAGCGAGCCCATCGGCAGCGTGCGGTGCGCCGCCGTCAGGGCGCGGTTGCTGAACACCTGGCCATTGGCGGCCCTGCGTCCTTTGCGCGCGGTATACCACGTGGCATCGCCCTCTTCTGAAAGAATCGGCTGGTGCGTGGCAATGTAGTCCAGGTCCTCATCGCTCACACCGCCCCGCGGCACAGGCGTCATGGTAATGCGCCCCGTCTCCACCGGCGGCTGCAACGCGGGAGACGGCTGCTCGGTCTCGGGAGTGGATGCCTGAATCTCGGGCGGAGCCGATTGCGGCGCGGGCAGTTGCGTTGTGGTCTTGTGGTGGCCGCAGCCGGTCACAACCAGCAGCGCGAACCCCAATCCCGCCCAGCCCGCCAGAACCCGGCCGCGCCGTTGCGCGTCATCTCGAGTCATTGTCCACCGGGGCCCCTGGGCTGGTCGATGCGGTCGGCCAGATTACGCAATTTGTCCGAAAGCTTTCGCATCGCCGTAATCGATTCGCTGCGCACCTGCGGAACCACCGCATCATTCACGTAGGCGATGGCGTGGCGCAGCTCCAACTCAATCAGTTCAATGGCTTCTTCAATGCGCTGGCTCACGCGGCCTGCGCCGGGCCCTGGGGGAGGATAAGAGCTCACAACACATTACCTCGCTTCCAGTCTGCGGGGAGCCCGCGTGCGCGTCAATGCCGCCAAAGCCCTGAAGCACGAGAGTGTGCCGCGATGGTCAACATCATTCCCGTCAACGGAATAGCCTCAATTCCGTCTCTGGACGGGCAACTCTTTGCTCGTCTTCAAGCTACCTTTCAAGCAAATTCTGCGTCAGGGTTCTATACCAGAAGCTGCATCACCCGTCCGTGGCCGATAGCAGGCAGAGCTGAAGCCGTTGCGGGAGGGGTATGCTGTTCGTTCAAAACGATCGGACCAACCTTGACCTGTGAGGGCGTAACGATTGCTGAAACTGAGAAAGGATGACAACCCATCAAGCAGCGCCCTTCACCCGACGGGACGATACCGCCTCGCGCTCGCGCTTCTCCCCGTCTTCCTGCCCATCTCTGCCGCGGCCTGGGCGCAGAGCGCGCCCACTCCACCTGAGCAGCCCTTGCCGGAAGCGCCAAAGCCCCAGACCCAGCCCCCGGCGCAAAATGGAACCGGAGCAACCCAGCCCTGCAAAGCCGCGCCTGCAACTCCGTCCGCTGCCGTCGCTTCTGCAAAGCCCCTCGCTCCCGGGGGCGCAGAGTCAGGAGCCACCGCCGCCAACCCAGGCGTCCAGGCCACGCCGCCCAAGTGCCCGCCCTCCAAAAACTGGTTTGCTCGCTTTCTCACTGGACCTGATGTCAAGCCGCTGACGCCAAAGGAAAAAGCGCGCCTCGCCGTACGCAACCTCCTCGACCCCTTCAACGCCGTCACCATCGCAGGCAACGCCGGCATCTCCGTCGGCTCGGACGCTCATTCCCCTTACGGCCCCGGCATGCCCGGCTTCGGCCGCTACGTCGGCGTCAGTTACGCCGAAGACGTGACGAGCGAGGTCTTCGGCACGTTTCTCATCCCGTCCATCACGCACCAGGATCCGCATTACCACCGCATGCCCAAAGCCTCCATTCCGCGCCGCGCCCTCCATGCCGTCGTCCAGATCGCCTGGACCCAGGGCGACAACGGCAAGGGCATGTTGAACTATGCCAACCTGTTGGGCTCCGGGATTGAAAACGAGATCGTTAATCTCTACGTGCCGGGCCTGCAAACCAACGGCACCGCAACCGCGTCGCGCTATGCCACCGGCCTGGCCACGGCGCCCATTGATAACTTCATCACCGAGTTCCTCCCCGACGTAGCCCGACGCATCCACGTCCGCATCGTCCTCGTCCAGCGCATCATCAACCAGGTCGCCACCACCGGCAGCCCCGAACCATAGTGATAAACCATTCCAAATCAATACGAAGACCCCGCCTCCGGCTCCCGCCTGGTAGACCCGTTCACTTCCCCATCATCCCCATTCAGGCGCACATATCGCCGTTCGCTGCTCCAGGATTGGGCTGACCGGGCTGAAAGGTTAACCTTGGGATGAATTTTCTGCGTTCAGCCCTACCCCTAACGCGGCTGGCGCGAGCCCGGGCAAGTGACCACCGCGGGTAAATATCGATCAAGGAGAGCGCACAACATGTCCAAAGCCATCAAGTACGCCGAGAAAGCCGCCGTCTACGCGGCCAAGGGCGCATGGGTTGTCTATGAGCGGCTGAACCGTATCAGCCCCAACCCGTCGTTCACGCCCAAGTGGAGCGACAAGCCCCTGCTCAAGAGCTATCAGAAGGAGAAGCCCCCGCTCGGCTGGCCGCGCACCACGGACTCGCTTTGCCCCAAGTGCGTTCCCGAGATCCGCAAGCAGATCCTCGATGGCAAGCTGCCCCATGAAGTCCTGCTCAACGAAAAAGTCGGCGAAATCAAGGCCCAGATCATTGAGCGCGACGGCAAGATCCTCATGGTCAAGGACTGCCCCAAGCACGGCCACTTTGAAGACCTGATGTCCATCGACTCGGCCTTCTTCAAGCATCTTGAGGAGAGCTTCCCCGGCCGCGACATCCGCGCCCACAACGACGAGAAGCTTCACAAGCACGGCACCTCCACCGTTACCCACGGCCGCGGCTCGGTCCTTACCATCGACCTCACCAACCGCTGCAACATGATGTGCGACCCCTGCTTCATGGACGCCAACCAGGTCGGCTTCGTCCACGAACTCACCTGGGAAGAAATCAAGACCATGCTGGACAACGCGATCACCATCAAGCCAAAACGGCAGATGAGCGTCCAGTTCTCCGGCGGCGAGCCCACGCTCTCGCCTTACTTCCTTGACGCCATCGCCTACTCGCGCAAGGTCGGCTACAACAGCGTCCAGGCCGCTTCCAACGGCATCGAGTTCGCCAAGAGCAAGGAGCTGTGCCGCGCAGCCGCCGAGGCCGGCCTCCGCTACGTCTACCTCCAGTTCGACGGCATCGGCAACGCCGCCAACTCGCACCGCAAGGTCGGCAACCTGTTCGACGTCAAACTGCAGGCCATCAACAACCTGCACGAAGCCGGCGTGGACATCGTCCCGGTCACCACCATCATCAACGGCATCAACAACGAGCAGGTGGGCCACATCATTCAGTTCGCCCTCGACAACCCCAAGAAGATCAGCTTCCTCAGCTTCCAGCCCGTCAGCTTCACCGGCCGCGACGAGGACATCACCGACGAGCGCCGCTTCGCCCAGCGCTACACGCTCAGCCACATGGCCCACGACATCAAGAAGCAGTGCGGCCTCGGCGAGCCCGCGCGCGACTGGTTCCCCATCAGCTTCATGAGCACATTCTCTGACTGGGCCGACCTCATTCACGGGCCCACCGCCGAGTGGGGTCAGCTCTCCTGCGGCTGCCATCCCAACTGCGGCATCGGCATGGCCCTCATGATCGACAAGGAAACCAAGGAAGCCGCGCCCGTCACCGCCTTCCTCAACATGGACAAGGTCGCCAAGGACCTGGCCAAGATCAACGATGCCGCCCGCGGCAAGATGCTGTCCGTCCTCGGCTTCGGCCTGGCGCTGCTGCGCAACTACGACCCCTTTCAGTCGCCTACCCACTTCAAGATTACCGACATGCTCAAGAAGATGGACAAGACCTTCAACGCCACCGGCAAGGATTACGGCAGCGTCAAGGGCGACCGCACCATGGCCGACATCGAGAAGCGCCGTTCCGACCGCTGGAACTTCCTCTTCATCGCCGGCATGTGGTTCCAGGATCTCTTCAACTACGACTTCCGCCGCACCGAGCAGTGCATCATTCCCTACGCCACGCAGGAAGGCGAAATCAGCTTCTGCGCTTACAACACCGGCATCGGCTGGCGCAACATCATTGAGAAGATGCACATGACCGCCACCCTCACCAAGTGGTATGAGGAGCACGGCCGCCACGAAATCTTCGCCGGCGGCAAAAAGGTCGGCATGACCCACGTCGGCCACGACCTGGCTCTCAACATGGAGCACGTCAACTCCGAGGCCAACCACACGCTCGACAACCTCGGCATCGCCAAGAACGCCCGCGAAGAGAAACTCCGCGCCCGCAACCAGACCGTTGCGGACAAGGTAAAGGCGGATGCGGAAAACGCCCGCATGGCCAAGCTCTACCGCGAACACGTCCTCGGCGAAAAGCCCGTCGAAGGCCTGGTCTCGCTCGACTCCATCCGCCCAGCCAGCAACAACGCGGCCAGCCCCATCAACCGCAACCAGCAACCCGCCGAGCCCGTCGCCGGGGACTGAGCGTCCAGCTAACCGCGCCTTCGGCGCACTCCAACCTGACCTTGGTTCTCAACACAAAGGCCGTCCCGCAAGGGACGGCCTTTGTGTCTTGTTTTGTAATCTGAGATGCCACTCGCCAATTACGAATCATTGACTCATATGCGTGCTAAGGATAAATTGCCCCTATCAGCAGGAACCTAGTTCTGTTTGTCAAAGGGGGAAGGGTGAGAATGCATGCACAATAGAAAGGCAATTCAAGGCGCAGGCATAACGTTGACCACCGTCGCAATCGGCCTCTACGCCTCAGGATGGTCAGAACAAGTGCGCGCTCATCCATGGATCATCGCAATCGTCGCGCTCATTGGAATCGTTTTGATCGTATACGGCTTTTTCATCCCCAACCCTCCTGTGATGTCAGCTCCGACTCAGAAGATGAAGGCCGGGAGAGATATCAAGGGCTCGCAGTTCCACGCTGAAGGAAACATCCACTATTACGAAGCTAGCGAAACTCCAACACAGAAGGGAGAAGCCGCAAAGCCCACGACTATTCCCAGCAAACTCTATATCAATTCTGCGGAATACTCTTCCGCGGACGGATCCGGGGAAAAATACGATGTTACAGATTGCTTGCGACAACTCATATCGGATGATCGACTAATCTTTGACGTCGAAAATCACACCTTCCAAGCCGGTGGACGTAACTTCGTTCCCAAAGATCCGAAACCCTACGTAAAGAAAATGCTAAGGGTCACCTATTCCTTCGATAAGGGACCCCTTCAAACAATTGAGCAGACAGAGGGCTATCGAATCGAGCTCCCGGCAAAGACCCAAGAGCCGGAGACAAGCCTCGGAATCAGGAGAGAATGGAGAGACGTAATCTACGATGCAGTGCCCGGCTCTTGGAGACTGGCAAATCCCAACGAAATGGGCAGTCTGTCGATGCTCATACTGTGGGTAGACAATCCATATCCGCAGAAGAAGGGAGCAAGGGGGACGAGCTTGATTGGATTGACCGCAAACATCCGGATCGCAAACTACGAAAGAGAGCAGGTTCCAAAAGCATACTGGCTTGAGCAGCGAAGTAACACCGTCGACCTAGAGTGCGGCTCCGAGCGCGGGGTAGTCATCGGGCACTTTAAAGACAAGCGCTTCGTCTCATATGAGAACCCCTATACTCCGCAATACCAGCCCACTTTTGATGTCCCGTATCGAGAGCTGGGAAATGCTCGATCAATTGAGTTGATCGGTGGAAGCTCGTCGATCATCAGCATCCGCGTAACAATTGTCGAGTCATCATCGGACAAGGTGCTCGATCAGCGTGAGCTCAGGATCCATTTGCCAGCCGGAATTACCGAATTGCTAGACCCAGAATGAAGCTGGGCCGCCGTGTGCCCCATCCATAGCGTCCGCCGCAGGCGGGCGACATGGGTGGGAATCCACGAGCCCACCCACCCACCGCGCCAAAAGCTAGAAGCTAAAAGCTAGCAGCTAGCAGCTGACAAAGCGATACACTCTGGCAAGAATCGTCTCCAAAGTGAGGTCACCTATGCCCTGCGATCCTGAGGAACTCAAGCACGTCCCCCTTTTCGAACTGCTCGACGACGACGAACTCGCCGTTCTCGCCGCGCAGGTCGACCTGAAGCAGTTCACCGCCCGCCAGCGCATCTTCAAAATTGGCGAAGCATCGCAGCAGGCCTACATCCTCATGTCCGGCAGCGTCCGCGTGACCACCGTCGATGAGGACCAGCAGGAGGTCCTGATTGACGAGCCCGACCACGGCGGCTTCTTCGGATTCGCCTCCATGCTCGACCAGACGCCCCATCAGACCAATGCCATGGCCATGGAAGACACCGTCTGCGTCGAACTGGACCGCGACGACATTGCCACCCTCTTGCAGCGCAAGCCCATGGCCGGCCTCAACATGCTCTCCGTGCTCGGCCGCCAGTTTCACGCATCACAGAGGCTCATTCAACTGCGCGCCAGCCGCAACCCCAACGAGGTCATCGAAGCAGAAGCCACGTTTGGCGAGCGCGTCGCCGACGGAGTCGCGCGCTTCGGCGGCTCCTGGAACTTCATCATCCTCTTCGCCGTTGTCCTCATTGCGTACTCAAGCGTCAACATCATCCTCAAAGGCCGCGCATGGGACCCCTACCCTTTCATCCTGCTCAACCTGTTTCTCTCCATGCTCGCTTCCATTCAGGCGCCGGTCATCATGATGAGCCAGAACCGCCAGGACACCAAAGACCGCCTTCGCAGCGAGCTCGACTTTGATGTCAACCGCCGCGCCGAAGCCGGCATCCAGGCGCTCTCGCAAAAACTCAATCTCATCACCGACAAGATGGAAGACGTCGAAGACCTCCTCCGCGCAAACGGCAGCCCCCATCCTTGACGCCGCCCACCATGCGCCCCAAGCCTCGCCTTTGAGACCTGGGACTCCACGAAACCCAACCCGCGCAACCTCGCCACGCGAAGGGGCGCGACTTCACAGGACGCGGAAAACTCGCCGCTGGCAAGGTCTTGTAACAGGGCACGGCTTCAGCCGTGCCGAAAATGCCGCCTGAGATTGACGCGGCCTTCAGCCCCTGCCGCCAATTACAGCGCATCCTGCGTCCACCCGGTGATGCGCGAAGAACTCGCGCAATTCGGCAGTGCTTCTCGCTTGACTGAACGGCGTTTGTGGGGAGTGATCCTGCTAGGCTGCGAGCTTCATCCTGCCAATTGGGATCCGCGGGCCTCCCCGGCCCCCAAATGCGAGGTACAGGGGGAACCCTCATCGTGCTCTGGAAAGGGCACCGGGACCAGGGCCACCCGCGGGATAAGATCGCAACCTCCCGTGCAACTTCCTGCCGCCTACCAGTGTCAGAAGGGCAAGGGGGAACATGCGCATGAAGCTGCGCCTTGCAGTTTGCTCGCTTGGCGTTGTTGTGATGCTCTTTTCATTTCCGCGCGGCCTGCAAGGGGCGGCATTTCCACGGCCGCTTTCTTCTGATTCGGTCCCGTCTAGGCCCGCCGGGCTGCAGACCTACCACATCGAGTTGAACACTCTGCCGGGCTGTCGAATTGAAAGCATTGAGAACTGCGCCGGGCAGCTTTCCCAATCCAACATTGTTGTTTCCTCCAATGGCCGAAGCTATCCGGTCCGCGTGACAACGGCGGATAAGATCAAGCGGAAAAATGCTTCGGCATTTCCGACGCATCTGCTGGTTGTGTTTCCTCGCGGCAGACCGCGCCCAAGCGATGCATACATTTTGAAGAAGCTGAAGCGTGCGCTTGCCAAAGGCTGGTTAATCAGCGTGACCCGCTCCGATGGAAGCCTCACGCCATACTCGACCGGCGCTACACTCGCTGGCGAACTGGCAGCTGCATCCAGAGCGCAGATTCCCGGCAAGCAGGCGGATACTGCACTGGCACAGGCGTTGGAGACACTGAAGACGTTCGCGGGGCGGCGGTTGCTCGTGGTGGATGTTGCCAAAGCGCACGACAAGCATCCGCCCACATGGGCGAGCCTCCTGGCGAAGACTTTCGGGGCGATTTATTTGGTCGATGGAGGTGTACGGAGGCAGGTTTACTATGACGAATCCTGGGGCGCTTCGGGTGGGACCTCCCCCGCAGGAGGGGGATTTCTATATAAGAGAGTGCGTTTCTTCGAGGGCGGCATATCTCACGAAGTCAGGCTGGGTTCTGCAATAAAAGACATGCTCAAGGATGGCAGCTACGAATACGACATCCAGCTTGTGCTGCCAGATGCGCAATCCACTTCGGCCAGCCCGATCACTCTGATCCTGCACAACTCGCTGGCCAGGGTCCCGTACCAGACAAGTACAGATCTCTACTCCGTAGCAGTGCGAACCGTGGATGGCAAGCCACTGGCGATCAGAGCCGCGCCATCGCAGAAGTTGCTCGTCCGAGAGGAGTGAAGCCGAGGATTTGCTCGGTCGCGCACTACTGCCGCGCCTTCCACATCTGATACAGTCCCCAGGCGGCAAGCGTGCTGGCGTCGCGAATCGTCCCGTCCAGCATCCTCTGCTCAAATTCCTCCACGGGCACGCGCCGCACAACCAGATCATGCTCCTCGTCATCGGGATCGCTCTCCGTCTGCGTCAATCCCGTCGCCAGAAACACATGCTGCTTCTGCCGCGTGAAGCCGTAGGCAATCCAAAGCGTGCCCAGATGCGTCATCTCGGCGGCGTGCAGGCCCGTTTCTTCCTTCAACTCGCCGCGCGCCAGTTCTTCGGGATTCTCGACGTCCATCTCCCAGCCGCCCTGCGGCAGCTCCAGCGCGCGCTCCTGGATCGTGTAGCGAAACTGCTCCACCAGCCAGACATGGCCCTCGTGAATCGGAAGAATGATGGCCGCCTCGTCTTTTTCAACGACGCCATAGATGCCCTTCTGCCCGTTCGAGCGCAGAATTTCGTCCTCGCGCAAGCGCATCCAGCGGTTGCGATACACCTCGCGGCTTGAGAGCGTCGTGATCGAGTGGCCGTCGTCGTGGTTGACCGGATTCAAGATGCCTCCTGCTGCAATGTATATCTGGGTCTTCAGTTGCCGCGCACGCGGTACTGCCGCAGCCGTCCCAGCAGCGACGCCGGGCCGCTCACGCTGAGGCGAACAAGATTGCCCTCGTACTCGCGCCGATGCACCACCATGCCCGCTTCAATCGCAGCCAGCACCGCGCCCTCGTGCTGCGGCACGCGCAGCTCCGCGTCAATGATCGGGTCAGAGTGGAGCGCGCGGTCGATGGCTTCGCGCAGCGCGTCCATGCCCTCGCCGGTGCGTGCGGACACCATGACTTCGCCGCGCGCTGCGAGCCCCTCGCGTTCGTGCTCAGCCAGCAAATCAATCTTGTTCAGCACTTCGATGCGCGGCTTCTTCAGTGCGTCCAGTTCACCCAGCACCTTCTCCACCTGCGCCTTCTGCTCCTCGCCATACGTGGACGCGGCATCGCGGACGTGCAGCAGCACCTCGGCTTGCTCCACTTCCTCCAGCGTGGCGCGGAAGCTTGTCACCAGCGTGTGCGGCAGATTGCGGATGAAGCCCACTGTATCGCTCAGCAGCACCTTGCGGCGGCTGGGCAGCTCGATCGCGCGAAGCTTGGGGTCAAGCGTGGCGAACATGCGCGACGACTGCAGAACCTGCGCGCCTGTCAGGCGGTTGAACAGCGTGCTCTTGCCTGCGTTGGTATAGCCCACCAGCGCCACCGTCGGCACGGGAACGGCCTCGCGCCGCTGGCGCTGCTGGCGGCGCACGCGGCGCACCGCATCCAGGTCGCGCTTGAGCTGGTCAATGCGGCGTTGAATCCGTCGGCGGTCGGTCTCAAGCTGCGTTTCACCGGGTCCGCGGGTGCCGATGCCGCCGCCCAGTTGCGACATGGCCTTGCCCCGCCCGGTCAGCCGCGGCAGCATGTACTCAAGCTGCGCCAGCTCCACCTGCAACTGGCCCTCGCGGGTGCGGGCGTGCCGGGCAAAAATGTCGAGGATCAGCTGCGTGCGATCCAGCACGCGGCAAGGCAGGGCTGCCTCAAGATTGCGCAGTTGCGTGGGCGTCAAGTCGTGGTCGAAGAGCACGAGGTCGGCCCCGGTGGAGGCTGCCACTCCGGCTATCTCTTCCACCTTGCCCGCGCCAACCAGCGTAGCCGGGTCTGGCCGGGAGCGCCGCTGCATCAACTCAGCGGCCACCTCGCCACCCGCGCTTGCAACTAGCTCGCGAAACTCGGCCAGCGATTCTTCCGCGTCAAGGGCGGTGGCGGAAGGCTGCGCCACAGACGTCTCCGCCTCTTCAGCGTCAACACGCGCTGCCGCGAGACGAGCACCCGCAAGACCGGGACGCGGGCTGCGCAGGCGGACCGCGAGGTCTACCCCTACAAGCACCGCGCGCTCCGGGTGCGCGCCGCCGCCTTCAACCTCTGCCAATTGAGAACGCTCCCCGCGAGCTATCTCTGCTCCGCGGTCGCTGCTGCCGGGGCTGGCGCCGACACCGCCGAGGGCCCGAGCCCTGTGTGCGCAACTGCCGGCCGGTGCTCAGAATGGAGCACACTCCGGTTGCTCACTACCGTCGAAATAGCGTGCTTGAAGATCAATTGCTCCTGGCTGTTGTTCTCAAGCAGCACGGAGTACTTGTCAAAGGAACGAATCTTTCCGGTGAGCTTGACGCCGCTGACCAGATAAATCGTGATGGGGGTCTTGTCCTTGCGAACGGTGTTCAGGAAGGTGTCCTGAATGTTTTGTGCCGGCTTGTTATCCATTTGCCGATCTCCTGCTTTCTGTTGGGGATTCTTGTGGTGTTTCCGACCTGCACCTGCACGAATTTGCAATGGCGCGGGGACGGCGCCGGAAGTCCCGAAGCCGCAATTTCCCGCAATGTGACAACAGTATAGAGAATTACAACCTTTTTCAACTCCCGCCCGTCTTAGGCGCCCGCCCGATGCACGGCAAATCGACGAGCCTTCGTATTAGACGGCGCACCCTGAGTGACTGGTACCATGGACGGGTGAAAAGCAGCGTCAATTTGCCTGCGCACCCAGGTTCCGCTGGCCAGGCCGTGCCCATGCTGGACCTGAAACGCCAGTACGAGCCGCTCCACCGGGAACTGCTGGGAGCTATCGGGCATGTCTTAGAAACGCAACAGTTTATCCTCGGCGAACCGGTGGCCTCCTTTGAGCGCGCCGCCGCTGAGCAACTGGGCGTGGCCCATGCGGTTGGCTGCTCCTCCGGCACGGACGCACTCTGGCTGGCGCTGGCCGCCGCCGGAATCGGCCCCGGCGACGCCGTCATCACCACACCATTCAGCTTCTTCGCCTCAGTCAGCTCGATACTGCGAGCCGGGGCCCAGCCGGTGCTGGCGGATATTGACCCGGCCACCTTCAATCTGGACCCGGGCGCAGTCGAATCCGTGCTCAGCAGCCAGCGCGGCGCGGACGCTGGTGCCATTCTGCCTGTGCATCTCTATGGCCAAGCCGCTGACTGGACGTCATTTGCCCAACTGGGCAACGAGCGCGGACTGAAGCTGATTGAAGACGCCGCGCAGGCCTGGGGCGCGGAATGGCGGGGCGTGAAAGCCGGAGCGCTGGGCGACGCCGCCGCCTTCAGCTTTTATCCTACCAAGAACCTGAGCGCCGCTGGAGACGCCGGCATGGTCACGGCCAAATCGGACGAAGTAGCCGAGCGCGCCCGCATGCTGCGCCAGCACGGCATGCGCCGCCGCTACCACCACGACGAGGTCGGCTGGAACGCGCGCATGGACGGCTTTCAGGGAGCCATCCTGCAGGTGAAGCTCAAGTACATCGACGGCTGGAGCGAGGCACGGCGCACCGTGGCCCAGCGCTATGACGAACTCTTCCACGCCGGCGGTCTGGTGGATGCTGGACCGTATCCAGCACACGGCATCGTTCTGCCGCACGAGGTTCCCGGCAGCCGCCACGTGTGGCACCAGTACGTTATCCGCACCGCCCGCCGCGACGCCTTGCGCGAGTTCCTCGCCGCGCGCAAGATCGGCTCGGAAATCTATTACCCCGTCCCGCTCCACCTGCAGGAAGCGTTAAAGGGCCTCGGCTACACAGAAGGCAGCTTCCCTGAGTCCGAGCGCGCCGCCCGCGAAGTACTGGCGCTGCCCATCTTCCCTGAGTTGCGCGAAGACGAGCAGCAGACGGTGGTGGCGGCGATTGCCGGGTTTCTGAGCTGAGCGGTAATCCATTCGCCGCAGTGAGAGGGACCGCCAGCTTCAGACAGGCAATCCGGTGACCTGGGTCGCCGGGGCGCAACTTAGCGGCGACCCTCGACGATCTTGGCCAGTGCGACGACGCGCGCCTGATTCCCATCTGCGCCCAGAATGCTGACCCCGAAGCCGCCCATGGAATCCAGAACACTTACGATGTAGCCTCCGCCCGTGAATGCGGCGCCTTTGATTCCCACTGCTTTCGACCCCAGCCCCTGCAACACGTCACCACCGGTTTGTTGCTGGGCCTCTATGGCCAACTGCATGTGCTGCGCATCGGCTAGCGTCACAATCACTTTGGTGTTGCCGCTCCCCAGCCATGTGCATCTGCCGAGGACGCCCGGGATGGCGCTTCCTGCATTGCCGCTGCCGACACTGAGTCCGGTTGCTTTGCTGATGTCTGCAGGAGTGAGCAGCGCGCAGGCATTTGCGTTCTGGGCGAGTAATGGCCGCGCGGCGCCAGCTGAAACCATGACGAGACCCAGCAATGCGAGACGAGAGATGATGTAGCGACGCATCTAAACTTCCTCCTGTTTCATGTGTTTGAGTGGTCACGCTCCCGGGCAGGCCGGTTGGAATTCCTGCATTGAAGAGAGCTTCCAGGTGGTGAACGTTATACAGTTGCGGGGTCTTCCCGTCAACGGAAACTGCGCTCCGCTCAGGCGGCTGCGCAGCTCACCGCGGGCCAACCCTTGCATGCCGTAGAATCAGCTTTGTATGAAGTGTCCTTATTGCGGCTTCGGGCAGGACCGGGTGGTTGACTCGCGTGAGAGCAAGGAGGCGGACTCCATTCGCCGCCGGCGCGAATGCGAGAAGTGCAACCGCCGCTTTACGACCTACGAGCGCATCGATGAAATCCCGTACATGGTCGTCAAAAAAGACGGACGCCGCGAGCGCTTTGACCGGCAGAAAGTCCTCAGCGGCCTGCTGCGCGCCTGCGAAAAGCGGCCCGTGCCCTCGATCAAGCTGGAGGCAATCGTGGACGCCACCGAAACCTTCCTCATGGAGGCGCCGGAACGCGAGCGCACCACCGGCGAAGTGGGCGAACTGATTATGAATCACCTGAAGGGCCTGGACACGGTGGCCTACATCCGCTTCGCGAGTGTCTACCGGGACTTCAAGGATGTGCGCGAGTTCAAGGAAGAGTTGGAAGGGCTGCTCGACAGCCACCGGACCACCAAAGGAAAAAAGTAACAACAAAGGACGAGGGATGGCAGAGACAAAGACGCACAAGGTTACGCTGATTCCAGGCGATGGCATCGGCCCCGAAGTCACGCAGGCGGTGGTTCGCATTCTGGAGGCGACCGGAGTCAAGTGGGAGTGGGAGCGCTTTGCCGCCGGCGCCGAGGCCTTCGAGATTTACGGCGAATACATTCCCTCGGACCTCTACGAGTCAATCACGCGCAACAAGGTGGCGCTCAAGGGGCCGGTGACGACGCCCGTGGGCGGCGGATTCAAGAGCATCAACGTCACGCTGCGCAAGAAATTTGATCTCTTCGCGAACTTTCGCCCCATCAAGAACCTGCCCGGCCTGGAAACCAAGTGGCCCGGCGTGGACCTGATCATCGTGCGCGAAAACACCGAAGGCGAGTATGTGGGCCTGGAGCACGAAGTGGTGCCCGGCGTGGTGGAGAGCATCAAGGTCATCACCGACAAAGGCTCCACGCGCATCGCCCAGTTTGCCTTTGACTATGCGCGCAAGCACGGCCGCAAGAAGATCCACTCCATCCACAAGGCGAATATCATGAAGCTCTCCGACGGCCTGTTTCTGCGCTGTGCGCGCAAAGTGTCCGAGGGGTTTCCTGACGTGCTCTATGGCGAGCACATCATCGACAACACCTGCATGCAGTTGGTGATGAATCCCTACCAGTACGACACGCTGTTGCTCGAAAACCTATATGGCGATATCGTGAGCGACTTGTGCGCCGGCCTTGTGGGCGGCCTGGGGCTGGTGCCGGGCGCGAACCTGGGACACGAGTGCGCCATTTTTGAAGCGGTGCACGGCTCTGCGCCCGACATCGCGGGCCAGAACATCGCCAACCCGACTGCACTGCTGCAGTCTGCCGTTCTGATGCTGCATCACCTGGACGAGGAAGCCGCGGCCAACAGAGTGCAGAAGGCGATAGAAACGGTCTACGCCGAGCGCAAAACGCTGACCCGCGACGTGGGCGGCCACGCCGGCACCAGCGAGTTCGCCGATGCCGTGCTGGCGGCGATGGGATGACGAGCCTGAACCACGGCTCAGGCGCTGGCGGCAATCGCCTGAGCCCACTCCATGGCCTCGCGATACGAGTCCGCCACAAATTGCTCTTCCAGGCCCAACTGCCGGCAGACCTTGACGACGACGCCCCATGAGCCCGCTTCCACTGCAAAGATGAGCGTGTAGATCGGTGCGAGCCGGCCTGCGTGGCCCAGCAGGAGCATATTGCTCTCAGGGTCCAGCGGCAGCTCTTCAAGCAGCGTGCCCATGGGCATCTCAAGAATCGCATCCATCAAAGACAAGAGACCGAGCAGAAACAGGTCGGAGTCGCCATGTTCGATGCGCGCGCCGAGCAACTCGCCGAAGCGGGCGCGCACGAGCGCAGAGAGCATCAAATCCGACGGCTGGTTCTGCGACACATCCAGGATGAGCGCAAGCCTGCACCAGCGGCGAAAATGCTCCTCGCCCAGAATCGTCAGCGCCTGACGGACCGAACGCACCTGGCCGCGAAGGCCGAGCGCGGCTGAGTTCAGGTAGCGCAGAAGGCGGTAATAGATCGCCGCATCGCGCTTGACGATGTCCTCCACTTCCTGCCAGTCCATGACCGGCTTGCAGACAGCCTTGAGCAGTTGCAGGCAGATCGCCAGGTTGGACGACACGCCCCGCGCGCGCAGTTTCTCCGGCTTGCGAAAAAAATATCCTTGAAAATAGCGAAAGCCGGCTTCCTTCGCCAGCTCGAAGTCCTCGCGCGTCTCCACGTTTTCGGCCACCATGCGGCAGTCTTTCCCGCGATAACGGGCAACAATCGTGGCGGCATCGTCACGGGACGCGCCCTGCAGATCCACCTTGATGAAATCGGCGAAGTCCGCCAACGGCGCTCGCTCGTCTTCGAGCGCGAAGTCGCCCAGAGCAATCTTGCAGCCGGCATCCTTCAATCGGCTGCAAGCCTGCCGCACTTCGTCATCGGGCGCGACAGCCTTTTCGATTTCCGCAACCAGCTTTTCCGGCGGAAGGAGCCGGAGATAATTTTCGACCAGGATATCCTGCCCGCAGCTGATGAAAGCAAGGCGGTTATCACAAAGGGTCGTCAGACCCAGCAGGCTGGACACATCAATCGCGGCGCGGCTGGCGTCGCCTGGACCGCTGCCGGCCAGATAGCTCTGAATACTCGCTCTGAATAGAAGCTTGTACCCGATGACCTTTTGACTGGCGGCAAGAATCGGCAGGCGGGTCGCGTACAGGACCGGCTCGACGGCTTCCTCGATGGCTTGTTGAGACATAGGATTCTCTCCATGGCAGATGGCGGCCCGGCTGAGGGCCGCGCCGCCGTGCAAAAGGCGACAGACACGCATCATGTCGCCCCTTCAGAATCTCCATCGGCTGAATCCCGCGCTTCACTAGGTATTTGACCGCTTGAAGTCGTACCAACTCTGGGTGCCCCAGGTCTCGATTTTGAGACCTGGGAAAGCATGCACTCAAGAAACAAATTCACGCGGTCAAAGACCTAGGCAATCGGCGCGCCTCCTGTTGAATCGGCGTTCGCTGCCGATAGGACAAGTGAGCGTCTTTTTGCAGCAGGCAGCTTCCCCGAGTTGCGCGCTGCATCGGGCACATGACTTGGCGCGGGTTGCAGCGCTTTATGACGGCATCAAATCGACGTTTGATTTCCTCTGCACCAGGCAGGAATCAAAGCGTACAGGGATATAAGCGGCAAGGAGGCCAACATGTCCGTCCCCGGATTTGCGTGGTTTATCCCGTTTTTTGAAGGGCTTCTACTCGGGCTCCTGGCGATGGTCCTGCACGAAGCGGCCCACATCGCGATGGCGCGGGCCGTGGGCATCAAAGTCAAAAGCGTCGGTGTCGGCTGGAAGGGCATGTATACGGTGAGGGAAGCCGGTCCCCCGGCGAAGAACCTGCTTATCTCATTCGCCGGTCCCCTGATCAACCTGCTGCTGATTCTCTGCTGGCCCTGGTGGCCGGTTTTCGGTCTGGCCAACTTCTGCTGTGGCGTTGCCAACCTGCTGCCGATTCAGGGCTCTGACGGCGACCGGATGCTCAAATGCTGGCGCGAGATGCGCAGCGCAGACCGGCAGGCGGCGGCGCCTGCTGAACAGCCCAGCAAGGCGGCCTGACGCGGCAGGCCCCGGGCCAGGCCGCTCCCCGGCCTCAAGATCCTGGATGCCTGCAGCGCGGGAAATTGGATGCCTGCGCAAGCAATGTGTTGGCGGGAACCCATCCTCCTGTACACTGGAGGGTTCACAGCCATGCAAAAAAAATACCCAATCGGCATCCTTGGCGCGACCGGAATGGTCGGCCAGCGCTTCATTCAACTGCTTGAAAGCCACCCGTGGTTTGAGGTGGCCTGGCTTGCTGCCAGCGACCGCTCAAGCGGCAAGGCGTATGGCGAAGCTGCCAAGTGGCGGCTCGATACTCCCCTCCCCGAACGCATCGCCAGAATGACCGTCGCGCCCGCCGACCCCGAAGGCGCGCCGAAGATCATCTTCGCGGCCCTGGACGCCAGCATTGCCCGCGAGTTGGAGCCGCGCTTTGCCGAGGCCGGCTGCGCCGTGGTGTCGAACTCCAGCGCCTACCGTATGGCGCCCAGCGTGCCGCTGGTGATTCCGGAAATCAACGCCGAGCACCTGCACCTGATTGAAGAGCAGTCCTCGCGCCGCGCAACGGGCGGCTACATGGTCACCAACCCCAACTGCTCCACCATCGGCCTGGTCATGGCGCTGAAGCCTCTCGAGGAGCGCTTCGGCATCGAGCAGATTCTTGTGACCACCATGCAGGCCGTCAGCGGGGCCGGCTACCCCGGCGTGCCTTCGATGGACATCCTGGGCAACGTGGTGCCGTACATTGGCAGCGAAGAAGAAAAGATGGAGGCCGAGACGCTCAAGCTGCTGGGCCGGCTTGAGGGCCATGCCGTTACGCCGCTCGCGGCGCGCATCAGCGCCCACTGCAACCGCGTGGCGGTTGAAGACGGCCACATGGAGAGCGTGAGCATCAAGCTGGCGAAGCCCGCGACGCACGACGAGATACTTGCCGCGTGGTCGGAGTTCAAGCCGCTGGCCGGTCAGGCGCTGCCCACGGCGCCGGAGCAGCCCGTCGAGTGGGCTCCGCAGAGCGACCGCCCGCAGCCCCGGCTGGATCGCAATCGCGGCCGCGGGATGGCGGTGACCGTGGGTCGCCTGCGCCCCTGCAACGTGCTGGACTGGAAGTTCACCGCGCTCTCGCATAACACCATTCGCGGCGCGGCGGGAGCAGCCATTCTGAACGCCGAGCTGCTGGCAAGTCTGGGCAAACTGGAACCGGTGGCTGAGGCCGCCACGCGCGCCTGAGGCGCAGCCTTTTCCGGCCCTGAACGGGCTGGAACAATGGGAAATTTCGCATGAGCCTGGTTGTGATGAAGTTTGGCGGCACGTCGGTCGAGGATCCGGCAGCCATCCGTCGTACGGCGGCCATTGTGGCTGGCCGCGTGGCCATGGGCAAGC
>JAJXXG010000953.1:3369-4875 GCA_021781255.1 Acidobacteriota bacterium | reverse complement strand
GCGAACGTGGGGTAAGCGGAGCGAAGGATCTGCTTTTATTCTTGGTTCCCCCGGCCAGCCGCTCCTCCGCAATCACAAAGCCACCGTCATCTTGAGCGCAGCGAAGCGGAGTCGAAAGATCAGCGTCGGCCTTTCCTAACTTCCGCATCGCCGGGGACACAAACGGAATTCGGAATTTTGAAGTCCCGATAGTTGGTTAGCGCCTCGGTGAATAGGCGTGATTCTTCAGTCGATTTCAAAAGGCATTGACGGAGCTCTTGCGGACGGAGGAGGGACGGGCTAATCTGGTCAGTCCTTCAAATGAACTGGAAGAGGCTTTGCATGAGGCGTACCCTGGCGCTTCTGTTCACTGTATTCATGCTTCTCGGATGCGCGTTCGGTCAACAAGACGACTTGCGTTTGGAAGCCCTTAAGAAATACATCCTCGAGAGTAACTACCCAGAGGTATTCGGGAAAGATTACTACAAAACGCGCATCGAAGGTGTGCTCGATACGGACATCGACAATGATGGGTCCCGGGAAATCGTTGTCCTGTTTTATCCGCACTATCGCCAGTCTGCTCCCATTTTGATCTACAAGATCAGTTCTGACCTCAAGGTGAAAAGAGTGCCAGAAGGACTTGCGCCAGGCCCGCTAGAAAAAGTGTCCGGGGACTACCTCGATTCACACAATTTGGGGATGGCAGTAGACTTCGAGGTCTCAGGCGGAACGGCCACTCCAGAAACTGTTCTCGAAGCCGCGTTGAAAAGCGGCATGAATGGATTCGTGATTTACGACTCGTTCTTTCACATGGATCACCGGAGCGGCACTCCAGCGGTCATTGACATGCGTGGCGTGAAATTGCCTTCGAAGGACCATGATTGCAGCTCTTTTGAGTTTTCGAGAGTCAAGCAAATTGCCGCTGGGCACATCCGTGAAGACTCTTCAAAAAACTACCTCGCCGCTTGGGTCGGTGACGAGATTTACGTGTACCTAATTCACGGGATATCGAATCGGGGAATGCTCGATAAGAAGCTCTGGGTGGTTAAAGCTCCAGAGGGATTCAACGGCTTTGAGATAGGCAAGGGCCTCACATACAAGACTGAAACAGCAACAGATGTGTTGACCTTAAAATAACACTTCCTTGGTTTGAATCGGACTACCCCCCGGATAGCCCGCTGACTTCGTCTGCAGCCGCTTCGTTGCTTCGCCCGGTTTGTCGACAAACCGGAAGTTACCCATTCCATGGCCCACTCCAGCCCTTGGCCCCTCAGTTCCTGCGTCCCTCCAACACTGTCAACCCCTATCCAACCGCGCCCGTCCGCAACCCCCTCATTCCACGCGCCCAAAAGCTCCACATCCATTTGCGTAGAATTTCCCCGCCTGCGCGCACAATGGAAGGGTGATGGAAATGGGAGGCAAAGCATCGGGACTCGTCGCAGTGTCGGAGATGCCCCCAGTCTAATCTGTCGGACATCCGCCCGGTCCGTACCCCCCCCCCCCCCCCCCCCCCAAAAAAGGGGGGGG
>JAJXXG010000953.1:0-3359 GCA_021781255.1 Acidobacteriota bacterium | reverse complement strand
TGAGGAAAAAGGGAGCGGAGCCACCACGCGGGATCCGCACGAGAGAGTTCCCCGCTTCATAACTGTACCGAAAGACGGCCCCGTCCCAACCCCCCCCCCCCCCCCCCCCGAAAAAGGTGGGGGAGGAAATTTGCAGTTTTCCACGTCAGCCTTGCAGATTTTTTCGCGATCCGTGAAACACCCGCGCGCATGCAACCGCGCAACAAAAAGGCCCCGGAGAAAATCCCGAGGCCTCGTTTCGTAGTGCATTCTCCGCGCCGAAGGCGCAGTTGCCTGGACGGCCAGTCCCTCAGGCCATCGCTTCGCGGCCCATGGGCTCGAAGTGCAGCTCATTCGATTTGCGGTCCACGTCGATGCGCACATGCGAGCCGTTCAGCACCTCGCCGTCGAGAATCTTCATCGCCAGCGGATCCTGAATCATGCGCTGCAGCGCCCTCTTCAGCGGACGCGCGCCATACGCCGCATCTGAACCAGCAGCCAGGATCAGTTGCCGCGCCGGTTCGGTCAGCTCCAGAGAAATCTGCCGGTCTGCGAGCAGCTTGCTCACTTCGTTCAGCCGCAGCTCCAGTATCTGGCTCAACTGCGCCGCGCCCAGCGGACGGAAGATCACAATGTCGTCCACGCGGTTCAGAAACTCCGGACGGAAGCTCTCGCGCACCACGCGCATCACCGACTCGCGCGCCATCTCGAAATCGTGTTCTGTCTTCAGCGCGTCCGAATTCAAATGAGCCGCGCCCAGGTTCGACGTCATGATGAGCACCGTATTCTTGAAGTCCACCGTGCGGCCCTTCGCGTCCGTCAGGCGTCCGTCGTCCATCACCTGCAGCAGAATGTTGAACACATCCGGGTGCGCCTTCTCCACCTCGTCGAACAGGATGACCGCATACGGCCTGCGCCGCACAGCCTCGGTCAACTGACCGCCTTCGTCGTAGCCCACGTAGCCGGGAGGCGCGCCGATGAGCCGCGCCACGGCGTGCTTCTCCATGTACTCGCTCATGTCGATGCGCACCATGGAGTGCTCGTCGTCAAACAGAAACTCAGCCAGCGCGCGCGCAGTTTCCGTCTTGCCCACGCCCGTGGGTCCAAGAAAAATGAACGAACCAATTGGCCGCTTGGGGTCGCTCAAGCCCGCGCGCGAGCGGCGAATCGCGTTGGCCACCACGGTCAGCGCGGCATCCTGCCCGACGACGCGCTCGCGCAGCCGCTCTTCCATCTGGACGAGCTTCTTCACTTCGCCTTCAAGCATGCGCGAGACGGGAATGCCGGTCCACTTGCTGACGATTTTGGCAATATCCTCCTCGTCCACTTCTTCCTTCAGCATGCGCTGGGCGCCTGCTGCGCCATCCTGCTGCGCATTCAACTGCTTCAGCTCGGCTTCCAGCTTTGGCAGCTCGCCGTACTGAATCTGCGCGGCGCGGTCGAGTTGTCCCTTGCGCGTCTGTTCCTCGGCCTCAAAGCGCAGCGCTTCGATCTTCTTTTTCAGCTCGCTGATGTGGCTTATGGCGTCGCGCTCGCGTGTCCAGCGCGCGCGCAGTGCAGTGGTCTTCTCTTTCAGCGTGGCCAGTTCGCGCTCCACCTCGGTCAGCCGCTCGCGGCTGTTCGCATCGGTCTCGCGCTTCAGCGCAGCCTGCTCAATCTGCAGTGACGTGGCCTCGCGCTCCAGTTGATCAATCTCTGTCGGCACAGAGCCGATTTGAATTGCCAGCGACGCAGCGGCCTCGTCCACCAGGTCGATGGCCTTGTCCGGCAGGAAGCGGTCGCTGATGTAGCGATGCGACAGCGTTGCCGCGGCAACAATGGCTGCGTCCTTGATGCGCACGTTGTGGTGCGCCTCATAGCGCTCCTTGAGCCCGCGCAGAATGGCGATGGTGTCCTCGACGTTGGGCTCGCCCACGTAGACAATCTGGAAGCGCCGCTCCAGCGCGGCATCCTTCTCAATGTATTTGCGGTATTCGTTCAGCGTGGTTGCGCCGATGGCGCGCAGTTCGCCCCGAGCCAGAGCGGGCTTGAGCATGTTGCTCGCGTCGATGGCGCCCTCGGCCGCGCCCGCGCCCACCAGCGTGTGCAGCTCATCGATGAAGAGAACGATCTGCCCACCGGACTCTTCGATTTCCTTCAGGATGGCCTTGAGCCGGTCTTCGAACTCGCCGCGATACTTTGCGCCGGCCAGCATCGAGCCCAGGTCGAGCGAGATGACGCGCTTGTCGCGCAGAGCTTCAGGCACGTCGCCGGAAACAATGCGCCGCGCAAGCCCCTCGACAATTGCCGTCTTGCCCACGCCGGGTTCGCCGATGAGCACGGGGTTGTTCTTGGTGCGGCGGCTGAGCACCTGAATGACGCGGCGAATCTCCTCGTCGCGGCCAATCACGGGGTCGAGCTTGCCGCGGCGGGCCAGGTCGGTCAGGTCCTTGGCGTACTTTTCCAGCGCCTGGAACTTGGCTTCGGGGTTCTGGTCGGTCACGCGCTGCGCGCCGCGCACGGCAGTGAGCGCCTGCAGAATGGCCTCATGCGTCGCGCCCAGCGCCACCAGCGCTTCGCGCGCGGCGTCGCCTTTGGCCTGCACGGCGCCAAGCAGCAGGTGCTCAGTGGAGATGTATTCGTCCTTGAAGTTTGCCGCTTCACGAAAGGCCTGATCCAGCGCCCGGTTGAGCGCTGGGCTCAGGCCTGGCTGCGCCGTGGCCCCCGCCACGCGAGGAAGTTTCCCCTCGATTTCGCGCAGCGTGCTTTCAAGCTTCTCGATGGGTACGCCAATTTTCTCGAGTACTGCGGGAATCACGCCCTCGCGGTCCTCGACCAGGCCCAGCAGCAGGTGCACCGGCAGGACTTCCGGGTTCCCCAACTCTGCCGCCCGCTCCTGCGCCTGCTGCATCGCCTGCTGCGACTTCACCGTCAACTTTTCCCATCGAATTGTCATGCTTCAACTCCAGCGGCCAGCTTCCAGCCTGGTTAACCTGGCGGCTGGAATCCAGACTCCATTCTGCCAGGGCTGCATACACCCCCGGCTGGGTACAAAAACAGATCGCCGGGCCGACAAACCTGCATCCCAGCCCGGCGCATCCAGAACCTCATTCCGCCCTCTGCAATCACATTCGGGGCGGGTGAACGTCGGCCCTTACGCCGCCACGTTGACCTTGATCTGCTTGGGCTGGGCTTCGACCTTCTTCTTCAGCTCCAGCTTGAGCACGCCGGCAGTGTACTTCGCTTCTACGTGGTCGGCGTCCACTGTCGTGGGCAGCGTGAACGCGCGATAGAAGCTGCCGTAACTCCGCTCGATCCGGTGGAAGTTCTCTTCCTTTTCCTCGGACTCGAACTTGCGCTCGCCTCTCACGGTCAGCGTGTTGTTCTCCACGCGCACATCC
>JAJXXG010001200.1 GCA_021781255.1 Acidobacteriota bacterium | reverse complement strand
GAGCATTGGGAACACTTTGACGCCCGTGTAAACCGAAGTGGTCTCACTGCGTGCATGAGAATCAATCACAGTGCCAAGCACAACGCGAGTATCCACGTCCGCCACACCCACCAGGATGCGCATTCGGCCGTCCGGTAATTGCTCAGCCCACTCAATCTGGTCGAGATCCTTTGAGGTGTCATTGTCAATGGACGACCAGAGCAACGAGCGAAGATCCTTGAAGCCGGATGCATCGGGCAACTGCGACTGAGACTGGATGGAGGCAAGCTGCTCATCCGTTCCGGCGGGAAAATCGGGCTGGAAGCCGCGCTCGAGCATGGTTGCACGCGCGGCTGCGACAAGGCTGAAGTGGAGAGGGTGCGGAGAATGCATCAGCTGCGTGCTCCTTGACTGCGAAGGGTTAGCCTACCACGCCAGAGGCCGCGTGTGCGGCCTGCAGTTTGGTCGGCTTCAACGCAGACCCGGAGCAGTATCCTGGATGCCGAGATCGGCGAGTACCTTGGGATGAGACTCGTCGACGACCAGCAGGTTATGACACACCGAGCAATCCTGCGGAATTGTCTGGCCATCCTTGGAAGCGTGATCTCCGTCGTGGCAACGGAAGCAACCCGGGTAGGCCATGTGGCCAATGTTGTTGGGATGAGTGCCCCAGGTCACCTTCATGCTGGGGAAGACATTCTGGCAGTAAAGAGTAGCCAGCTCTTTGCCTGCGGCACGGACGAGAGCGGTCTGGTCAGTCAGCACCTTGGGATCCTGACTACGATAAAAGGCCTCAAGCCGTGCGGGGATCTGCGCACGAGCCTCCTCTTGCGAGGAAAAGGCAGTCTTCAGAAGAGCCAGGCCCTCCTTATGAACCCAGGGCAGCGAAGGGCTGATGACCTTGTCGGCCATGGCGCGATTGATGGCTTCCTCGGGCGTGACGAATGTGTGTGCCGCTCGATTGTGACAATCGATGCAGTCCATCACTCTGCGCTCACCCTTTGGCATCTTCCCATTCAGTGACGAGGCGGCGAAGACAGTTTCTGAACCATCAGCATTGCGCTTTTCCACCCATGGAATCTTTTGACGGCCGTTGTCAGTGGCAATGTACTCAATGTGGCCAAGATGTACGCCATGGATTCCTGTGAAGTGGGAGAGCGAATCTTCCCCGCCGAGGTGGAGAACGAGCACTGTTTGGGTTTCGGTGTTTTGCTCATCGTCGGCGAAGTAGGTCTTCACGAGCAATTTGTCGCCGTCAAATCGAGTGGGCGTGTGGCAGCTTTCGCAGATTTCACGCGCGGGGCGGAGGCTGCGGACTGGCGAAGGAATGGGTCGTGGATAATTGTGCAGGGCGACTTCAAACAGTTGTTTGGTGCCGTCGATCTTGGCTGCGAAAAAGGACTCTGCACCAGGGCCGATGTGGCACTCTGTGCAGGCAACGTGAGAATGCGGGCCGATCTGGTAGGCAGTATACTCGGGCTTCATCACATGGCATGACTGGCCACAGAATTGCGGCGATTCCATGTAGCTAGCACCGTGGTAGCTGGCAATCGAGACGATCAGAAGGTTGACGATCGTAGCAACGAGGACGATGTCAACGCCATGACGAAAGATTCGGTCATTGAAGTCCACCTGGGGATAAACCGAGGGGATTTGACCGGACTTGAGGAGTGCCTTGCGGCGGAAAAAGATGCCTACAGGGATAAGTGCAAGGCCAAAAAGGAAGAGGAACGGAAGAATCAGATAGAAAATGATGCCTAAATAGGGATTCGCCGCGCCGCCCCGGAAAAAATCATAGAACCAGTACCCAACCATCGTGACGCCGGACGCAGTGGTGACGGCGCCACCGGCCAGGCTGATGGGATTGTTACCGAAAAACAGAGCTGGCCTAACCCAGTGCTCGCGAAACCTTTTAAACATTAATGGGATCCCCTGAGGAAGAAATGCTGGGCCCGCTGCTTGCGGCGGGCCCCTAATCGAGAATTACTCCAGCTTGCGGAAATATTCCACCACTTCCTTCACCTGCGCGTTCGTCAATCCAGCGACAGGACGCATCTTACCCTTCCCTTTTGTCACAGCGTCCTCCATCTGCTTGACGGTAAGCTTCTTCATGACAGGGTCTTTGGCAGCCTTAACTCCCATCATCTTGGCCATGCCGGCGCTGGGCACACCCATGGGGCCATGGCACATCTGGCATTTGGATTTGTACACGGCTTCACCGGAAGACTGGGCGAAGCCCACTGAGCCGGCCAGGGCAACTGCCGCAGCCAGTAAAACCAGAGAACGGATAGTGCGTTTCATTGCGAATCTCCTTGAGCATTTCCGCACGCAGCTCGCCGCAAAGCGCCTGCCGGCGGGAGTATCTTACATGAATTGACCCATCCGGCACAGACAAGTTGCCGGCACTTGCAGGGAAGCCTCTTCCAATATTTCGTTGCCGAAACGGAATGGGAAGGTTGGAAAGTCGCATCCCGAATCGGGTTTAGCATCCTCTACTTCACAAATGTTCGAAAGTAGATAACGACATCCTTGATCTGCGCTTCAGTCAGCTTACCCTGATACGCCCCCATCTTACCCATGCCATGCCGTACAGCGTCAATCATCTTTTCCTCGCTGAACTTTCGCACAGTTGGGTCTGTGACAGGCTTAACCTTCATTGCCTTGCCAGCAGCCGTATCCGCCATGCCCTTTGGCCCGTGGCACATCTGGCAATGGGATTTGTAAACCGCCGCTCCTGACTGTGCATTGCAAATGGAGCCTGTCATGAGGAGGGCGATGGCCAGCACAAGCTGGAATCGAACGATCTTTCTCATAGTCCAACTCCTGGATTGTTCCCTAGTTTCACCATTGGCGACTATCCCTTGCTTCAATGGGGGATGGCGTCTTTGGGTCGTGCCTACTGCATTGATTGCTACCCTGGAGGCTCTTTGCTTACATCACAAGCCTCGTGTCTCAAAATCAGTGGATCGGCTGAACGTCTCTCACCGATCCACCCCGAGTTGCGGGATTGACTTCAAAGCCAGACGTTCGACCAGTCCATCTTTCCCGCAGCTCTTGCCATTTCAAAACTCAGCTAAAACTCATAATGCAGGCCGAGTGTCACATTGTTTGCGCGGAATGTCCTTGGAGCAGTCAACCCCGAGGTAGGCTCCGTGATTCCGGTTGGACCAGTCAGCGTTGATGAATTGCAGGGAACAACGGTGGCAGTGTATGACGTCGTTGTACTGCAATACTGCGCTCCAGAGGGTCCACCTTCGCCATAACCGTAGTGCCTGTATTCCGCGTTCCACGTGAGGCCCGGACGTATGGTGTAGGCGACATTGGCGAACGGTGTGTAGTAAATGGAGTTCAGTGAACCGTTCACCCCACGCGCATCGTTGAAGAACTGGCTGCCGACCACAGAGCTGACCTGATAGCCGAAACCATAGCGGAAGTTCTTGTTGGGGGATGCCGTCAGCGCCACCGACCCAGAGTTCGTGGGCGCATCCATAAAGTCTCGGGCAATCCAGTCCACCAGGGTGGTCGTCGATCCCCTTGCAAAGACGCCGGGGCAGATGTTCGGGGCGCCGGAGGCGGTAAGTGTGGCCGCGCCAGGAAACGATGGGCCGGCCGCGCCGCTGGTGTAGCAAATATTGGTGGCAGTGTATACATCACTGAATGCGTAGTTCATGTCGAGCCCGAAGTGCTCATTCGGGAATAGGTTCACACCGATACTGGCAACCCGGCTGTGATCGACATGGTCGATGGGCATAATGTACTCGGCAGCTCCCGAGGCCACGTCTGCCTGATTGTTGTAGGTGTTGTTATGCCTCTCACGATCATTAAAGGCACCTGAGATGCTTGCCCAGGGCTTTGGCCGGTAGATGGTGTGCACTCTGTAGTGCCGCGTCTGCCTTGGCGTAAGCGGAGTGAAGGCATTGTCAGCGTAGAGGACTTCCGCGGAGCCACTTATCTCCCAATTGGTTGCAGGCCGCACGTTGACGTTCAGAATGCCGCCATTTTCGTTGATGGTGACAGTTCCATGAAAGGGGTCAGTAGTTTGATCCACTACACCTGTATGCGGCACGCCTTCACCAATCTTGTGGTACTTGAACCGGTAAGTGAAGGCCACGTTCAGTCGCGGCGTAGCATCCCAGCTGGCCGTCAGGTTGTTGGTGATAAATTCCTGGCCGAAGTAGCCCTGGGTCGGTGTGGTGTTCACGCCATGTGGCAGTGTGAACGATCCCAGGGTCAATGGGCCACTGTAGTTGATGGTTTGATTGCCCGTTGAGGTGGACGTATCTTTAGGCGTATTAAGACTGGTCGCCGAAGAGAGCGCCCACAATCCCGGTTGTTGCGTGCTTGAATAGCTAATCTGCTCTGCAAGGCTCACCGTGGGCGATGCCTGCCAGACCAGGCCGAAGTCTCCGGCCACAACCGCACGGTGTCCGCGTGAAGCTCCCTTGATCGTGGCGGAAAGCATCGTCCCATCCAGACCGGTTACGTTCTCGTAGTATCCCGGCAGGTTCATATTCGCCAGCGTGTAACGAACGTCGCCATTCATTGCGATGTTCTTGATGCTCGAGCTCTGGAACCGAAGAATTTCAGTTGGGAAGATGACGCGCGTGGGCTGCGAACGCATATAGCTTGAAACCACGTTGCAGGCCGGATTGATGATGGGCATGCCGCCCGGCGTGTTTGGTGCGGAAAAAATGGTGTAGTGCGTCTTGTCGGTATACGCGCTGCCCATGCTGGTGGGGGTGTCCGGCATGGGTGCAGTCGCGCGTGGGTCCGCTGGCCGCGCGCTTCGCGCGGCGCCGGGCCGTGTCGGCCTGGGCGCGCTGCCGCTGGCAGGAGTGACGCGGGTGGTGGGCGTCGGCGAGGGCCGCAGTGGCGTACTCCTTGCGGTAGCCACAGGTA
>JAJXXG010000887.1 GCA_021781255.1 Acidobacteriota bacterium | reverse complement strand
GCTCTGCACGTTCAACGACGATATTCAAGGAACGGCGGCGGTGGCGGCCGCGACTTTGCTTTCGGCGATCCTGGTGACAGGCTTGCCGCTGGCGGAACAGAGAATTGTCATCTTTGGGTTTGGCACAGCAGGCATTGGCATCGCGAACATTTTGATGCAGTTGATGCTGGACGAAGGAATTTCGAAAGAGGCGGCCCGAAGCTGTTTCTACGCTGTCGATCGCTGCGGACTGATTACCGAGCATGGCAAGGATGTACGGCCGGAGCAATTGCCCTTTGCCCGTGCAGAGGAAGAAGTGCGAGCGTGGAAATCTTCCGGAGAAGATATTTCGTTGCTGGACGTGATGCGCCACGCCAGGCCTACAGTGCTGATCGGAGTTTCGGGGCAATGCGGGGCTTTCACCGAGGAGGCGGTGCGGGAAATGGCGAGACATACTCCTCGACCTATCTTGTTCGCGCTTTCAAATCCTACTTCTTGCTGCGAAGCGACCCCGCATGACCTGGTGAACTGGACCGAAGGACGAGCACTGATCGGGACGGGGAGTCCGTTCGAGCCGGTTGATTGCAACGGACAAAAGGTTACGATCGCGCAACCGAATAACTCGTATATTTTTCCCGGACTGGCTTTGGGGATCATCGCCTCGAAGGCTCGGCGCGTCACCGACACGATGATCATGGCGGCGGCCAAGGAATTGGCGCGACTGGTTCCCACCCACAATGACAAGAACGCGAATCTTCTGCCGCCGCTCTCTGAATCGCGTCATCTGAGCCGCTTGATTGCACGGGCCGTGGGGAAGCGTGCGCTGCAGGATGGCGAAGCGCAAATTGACGACGAAGAGATGCTGGAGCGCGAATTGGCGGCGAATATCTGGGAGCCGCTCTACGAGCCTTATGAACACATCCGCACAACCGGAGGCGGAAATAAGGCGTGAGGAATGTAGAAAGGGCGCTGTTGCGGCGCTCTTCGAGGGCCCGGAAAAGCGACCGCACGCTGTTTGGAATTATGAGGAGATTCCTGCGCTGGCCAACTAGCTGTTTTTCCCTCGCTTAGGCTCAGGCTTTGTTGCGGAGACAGCCTGGTCCAAGTAGTCATAAAGCATCCGGATATCGTTCACTCTCACAAACGAGTATCCAGGGGCATGGCTACCGCTCGTTACAACCCAAACAGTTGGCGTTTCATGCACACCCAAGGACGTTCCGAGATGGCAGTCGGCAAGCACCTTATTGAGAAGCTTGCCCTGCGGATCGACTAAGAAGGGCATGGCGAGTCCATGCTGCTGGGCGTAGCGAGCGGTGCAATCTGCGAGTTCTTGCTGGGTTGCGATGTTCGATTGGTCCGCAAAGATCGCGTTCCGGTAGTCTGCCCCCAGCTTGGGAGACTTCTCATCGAACCACCTGGCATCTACGGCGGCGGTCCTACTCCATACGTGGTAACTGATTAAGAAGTCGTGGCGCACCCATGCGACGTGGTACTTGGCAGCGGCCTGCATTAGCACGGGGTTCCACGCGGCACACATCGGACACCCCAGGTCATCGAACTCGACGATGGCGACATGTGAACCTGTAGGTGGCTTAAGCGCAGACGAGGCTAGCATGTTGGCAGGCACTTGAGGCTTATCGGGAAACTGCGCAAAGGCGACGGTCGTAGAAGTGGCGAGCATAAGGGCTGTGCAGAGACCAGCAAAAAAGAATCCAGTGTATCGCTTAGACGCATGCGGCATGCTGAGGCTCCTTCAAGTGCAACCAATGTAAGCTTGCCTATTCAGTGCGTCAAGTGCGGCTCTGAGGGCACACCGCCCTCATTCGATTTCAGATCTGACCCACCACCGATTTTTATGTTGTCCTTGACGTTTCGCGCTGCAAACCAGTACATTAAATGGAGTGATGAACCTTTCGACCTCCAGAATGAGCTGTCAATGTTGTCTGTGTACCGCGCGGACACATTTCCATGCCTTCTGCAGGGTCGGGGTAGCATAAAAGCTGAAAAGCTTTGAAGTAACCCAAATCAGACGCCCACCGACGGAAGAGCCGTTCAGGTGGGTTTTTCATTTAGGCAGAATCCCCACCCGTTCAGCAGCCGCAGCGAAGGGGAACAGGACTGCCGATGACACAATATCTATACGAAGAGGAATGCGATGAACTTCCCGCGCCAGGCGTGGAAGAATTGCCATCCGTGCCGCGATTGAGCCATCTCGAAAAGCTGGAAGCGGAGAGTATCCATATTTTCCGCGAAGCGGCAGCAAGCTTTGCCGCTCCAGTGATGTTGTATTCCATTGGCAAAGATTCTTCCGTTCTGCTGCGTCTGGCGCAGAAGGCTTTCTATCCCGGGAAAATTCCATTTCCCTTGCTGCATATTGATACCGGCTACAAGTTTCCCGAGATGATTGAATTTCGCGACCGCTACACGAAGGAAATTGGCGCGAAATTGATTGTGCACAAGAATCAGCAGGCCCTGGATGATGGAGCCAATCCATTTGCCCTGGGAACGCAGAAATGCTGCGGCCAACTGAAGACGCGCTCGCTGCTGGATGGGTTGGCGGAGGGTGGTTTTGATGCGGCGTTTGGCGGCGCTCGGCGGGATGAAGAAAAATCGCGTGCCAAGGAGCGAATTTATTCTTTCCGCGACGCGGCGGGACAGTGGGACCCACGCAATCAGCGTCCGGAGTTATGGAATTACTACAACGGAAAACTGGACAAGGGCGAGCACATCCGAATTTTCCCGCTGTCGAACTGGACCGAATTAGACGTCTGGCTCTACATCTACAAAGAAAATATCCCGATCGTGCCGTTGTATCTGGCGAAGGAGCGCGAGGTGGTCGTACGAGGAGGATCGATCCTGCTGCCGCAGGGGCCGATTCCATTGCTGCCGGGTGAAACAACGGAACGGCGCAAGGTGCGCATGCGGTCGCTGGGTTGCGTGCCCTGCACCGGCGCCATTGCCTCCGAAGCGGACACACTGCCAAAGATTATCGAAGAGATGTTCGGCTTTCACCGCTCCGAGCGGGAGAACCGCGCGATTGATCACGACCAGGAAGGCTCCATGGAAATCAAGAAGCGCGAGGGCTATTTCTAATGCAACCCCAGGCACATAGCACGAGCGCCGGCAAAACATTCGAGCAATTTTTGTCGCAGCATCTGGAACGCGACCTGCTGCGATTTACCACCGCAGGCAGCGTCGATGACGGCAAGTCCACGCTGATTGGGCGGCTGCTTTACGATTCGAAGGCGATCTACGAAGACCAGTTGCAATCCATTCAACAAAGCAAGCTGAATCGCTCGACGGGACCGTTGGACTTCTCCCTGTTGACGGATGGATTGCGCGCCGAGCGTGAACAGGGCATCACGATTGATGTGGCGTATCGTTACTTCACAACGGCGCGGCGCAAGTTCATCATCGCTGACACGCCGGGTCATGAGCAGTACACGCGCAATATGGCGACTGGAGCTTCGACGGCGGATGCTGCGGTTGTGCTTGTCGATGCGCGCAAGGGCGTGTTGCCGCAGTCTCGACGCCATGCGACGATTGCGGCGCTGCTGGGAATTCCGCACATTATTGCGGCGGTGAACAAGATGGACCTGGTCGACTATTCCGAAGAAGTGTTTCGGGGAGTCGAAGCGGACCTGCAGGAGCTGGCGCTGCAGATTTCTCCTTCCGGTGCGCAGACGATTCATTGCATTCCCATCAGCGCGCTCGAAGGCGAAAATGTCGTGACCCGCAGCGCGAAGATTCCCTGGTACACGGGACCGAGTTTGCTGGAGTATCTGGAAGAGATTCCGATTGCCGATGCGAACAGCCCGGAAGCTTTTCGCTTTCCTGTGCAATATGTGATTCGACCGGACGACAGCTTCCGTGGATTTGCTGGGCAGATCATCGCGGGTTCCGTTCGACCGGGCGACCGCGTAGTGGCGCTGCCTTCGAAGCAGAAGACGCGGATTCGCTCCATCGTCACATTTGACGGGCCATTGTCGCAGGCGGGCACGGGATCCTCGGTCACGCTGCAACTGGAAAATGAATTGGATTTGAGCCGAGGGGATCTGCTGGTTTCTGAAGATGGCTTGCCGAATATCGCGAAGAAATTTGCTGCCAATGTGGTTTGGCTGCACGCTACTCCGCTTGACTTGCAAAAGAGATGGATTATGCGCCAGTCCACGGATGAGGTTCGGGTGCAGGCGACGAAGATTCGCAGCCGAATCGACGTGAACACCATGGAGCGGCCGCTGGCTTCGCAACTCAACTTGAACGATATCGGCATCGTGGAGTTGGAAGCGACGCGGAATCTTTCATTCGACTTGTATTCGCAGAATCGCAACTCGGGCAGTTTCATCCTGATTGATCCGTTGACCAACGCGACCGTTGGCGCCGGGATGATCACAGAAAATCTTGAGAAGACAAAACGGCAAGCCGATCATGATCTGACGAGCGTGGAGAAGGAAGTGGCATCTTCGCAATCGGCTCCTGTAGCGATCTCGGAACGTGTTCATCGCAGCGGCCATCATCCGGGCGCGGTGTGGTTGGGGACGCGGGGCTCGCTGGCGGCGCCACTGGAGCGCGCCCTGTTTGAAGCGGGCTTGCACGTGGTGGTCATCGAAGATGTACAGCATCCAGGCGAATGGAGTGAGGGTCTGGTGCGCGGACTCTATTCCGCAGGGATGATCGTTCTGTATTCGAGCCATCAAGGCATGGAGCAAAAGAAAAACCTGCTGGCCTCAACGATTCAGCCGGATCGCATTCTGGATGTGAGCGCGCTGGGCCCGGGGGCGGACGATGCTTCTCTGGTGCAGGAGATTGTTGGGTGGGTTGAGGGGCTGCGCATTGCGCGTCCGGAGGAGAAGCGATGAAAGCTGTTGACATCGATCGAGACGCTGCGGAAGCTCTGGCACC
>JAJXXG010000277.1 GCA_021781255.1 Acidobacteriota bacterium | reverse complement strand
GGCGTCGATGTGATCGTCATCGATCACCACCGCATTCAGGAGCAGGCCAATACGCTCGCCGTCTGGTCCCAGGAGTTCTGCGGTGCTGGCCTTGCGGCCCTATTCGCGATGACCCTGGCGCTGCGCGCCGGCTGGAAAGACGAGCGCGTCGAACGACTGCAGGCCGCCATGAGTCAGTATGCTGCGATCGCATCGGTCGCCGACTGTGTTCCGCTGCAAAAAGGGACGCGGACGCTCGCGCGGCTGGGAATGCGCGAGCTCGCCCGTGCTGAGAATTGTGGGCTTCGGGAACTGCTCCGGGTCTCCTGTGCTGACCCGGCGAATCCCGATTCGAATGATCTGGCGTTCGGCGTGGCTCCACGCATTAATGCCGCCGGACGGATCGACCATCCTGCACAAGCGCTGTCGGTCTTCGAGCCGGCAAGGGACCAGGATGCAGCACACAGGAGCGTCGAGAGACTGGATCAGCTCAACCAGCAGCGGCGCAAGCTGGTCGCAACTCATTTTGGCGGATTGTGCGCGGAGATTCAGCAGCCAGCCCCGCCTGCGCTGGTGCTATACCGGGAGGCCTGTCCCAAAGGCATCGCCGGTCTGCTCGCCGCCAAATGCGTAGAGCGCTTCAATGTGCCGAGCATTGTGTTGGCACCATCGCCGGAATCGAATCTGGCGGTTGGATCGGGCAGGAGCGTCCCCGGTTTCGATCTGGCGGAAGCCCTTGAACAATTCCGCGGATTCTTCAAACGGTTCGGCGGCCATGCCCAGGCTGTCGGACTGACCATGCCTGTTGGCCAAATCGAAGCCTTCGCAAAGGAATTCACCTCGTTTGTGGAAGGCCTCAAGCTGGATCGCAAGCGTGAGATCCATGAGGATGGGGAACTGGTGCTGGCGACGGCGGGCAAGCATTTCGATGAGCAGCTCGCGCTGCTCGAGCCGTTCGGCGAAGGAAACCCTGCACCTGTATTCCTGCTGCGGAGTGTCGAAGTCGCCAGTCTCAGGAACCGGTGGGTACGGATCCGGCAGGGTAGGTACAGCCTCGAAGCCCTGTGCTGGGACTTTGCTCCGCACGCTGGGATGCGCGGAAGCGCCCTCATTGAGTTTCGCGGCAAGCGGCGTGTTTTGAGGTGCTTCCGCGAGGGAGATATACATCGTTCGAGGGCCATTTGACGGAGGTTGGGTTCCGTGGGAAAACAGTCCCGAAGAGGGGCGAAACATGCAGAACCCAACTACGGATATTCAGGAAATGATCAAAGAGCTGAATCGATTTCAATTGCCGAGCTCGCTGATGGAAAGCTTTGACGCTTGGCGCGAAGACGCTACCGGGGCCGCTTCTCGGGAATTCAGTCCATCACAACTGAGCTGGCTTCTCGATCTGCTGAACCGCTTTCGCGGTCCGGAGGACCGCAAGGATTCGCTGCTCGAAATCTTCGATCCCGGCATGTACACCGCGGATCATCCAGCATGGGAGGTGGCTCCCGGAACAGAAATCGAGCTGCCGGCGCTGACGTCCGAAGTGGCCGGCAGCGCGGGCGATGGTTCAGAGTTTGCGGAGATCGCGCGGGAAGAGATCAGAAATTTTCGCGAGCTTGCCAAATCGTTCGCCGATCCGGAGATCATGGGCCTTGCGAAGATTGCGCGCGCCGCGCTTGCAGACCAGCGGAAATTCGCTGGAGGTAGAGAGGAAGCAGTCCGCTATCTCGCGCTCAATGCCAGCGCGCTACTTGAAGACCTCTGGGCACAGGATGACACGCTATGGGTGAAGGCGCCGAGTCGGCGGATTCACTTCGAGGACATGGTGGCCAGACGGAAAGTGGAGCTCTTGACGTCAGCTTCGGCTCGACCTGCGTTAGAGGAGAAGGACTTTGCCTGCTACACAGAAGACGAGATTCGCACGTTTGCGTTTGATGTCCGCAAGCTCTTCCTGACGGAGCGGGCCAAGCATCTGGCGATCTGCTCCCGCTGCCAGCGGCGCCTCGAACACTGGTCGGGGCTGGTTGAGAACTTCGACCGCGCGACATCACTAGAGGGGAGAGCGGATGCGTGAGGCGGATTCTTGGGCGAGGCTGCCTTTAGATCTGATTCTTAGCTGAATGAGTTCCGCAGCCTGCTGGCAGCAGCCGACATTCCGATAGTTCGCTGGAGCCCCGTCGACTAATCGGTATTAGAACGCCGAGTCGAGCGGGCGAAAGTAGGGATTCTTGTGCATCTGTGCTGCGTCGAGCTTCTTGATCAGGAACTCCCGGAGATCTCCCTCGGCGTCGAGCAATCTGACAAGCTCGTCGAGATGGGCGAGGGCGACCAACTTGTGTTGGAGGAATTCGCGGGCGACTGCCACTGCTGGTTCCGTGTAGTCACTTGCGGAGATGAATAAACCGCGGGCCTCGGCGCGTCCAATAAGCCTGACCAAGTGTTCGGAAACTTCAGCCTTCCCGACTGGCTCCTTGTACCACTTCATTTCGACAAACACGAGCGAACCGTCGAGTCGGATCACCCCGTCGATTTGCTCGATGATACCCTCCCCATCTTGCCCCACAACGTGAAAGGCGCCGTTAACAGATATTCCGTAGGCCTCGAAGACGCTATTAATTGCCCCCTCAAGCCCCTTGCCGCGTTCCTGGGGTGACATCGAGGGCGCAAATAGGGCATAAAGTTTCGACTTCGCCCCTCTTATGTGGTCAGCGCGCTCCCGTTTCGCTCGGCTGGCCACTTCAGCCGCCGCGATCCGTTCACGTCGCTCACGTTCCCGTTCTTGATTGATTCGAGTAAATGCATCTTTCTGGCCGACGATCTCCCGTATGCTGGCGATCAAGCCCTTGGCCTTCATCTGGTCAGCAGGCCAGCACGCATCGAAGTTCGAGAACTCAACAGTACGGCGCAAGAGTTCCCGCCGCTCCCTGAGTGCCGCTTCTCCGCGTTGGTTAAGATCTTGAAGCACCGTCCGAGCGATCTGGTACTTGCTGACCGCGTCCCGGTCTTGTGATACGGTATCTGCCATTCTTCGCAACGCCACGCCACTTGTTCCGGCACCACGAAAAAACTCAATTACGTCGCGCTTCCCCTTGTTGAGGAGTGGAATGGTGTCCACAAGCAGATTGAACAGCTCCGGAGGGTAATGATATGTGATGTCCATAACGATGCCTGGCCTCAACTCCCTGGGTAGTTCTCGCGATAGTACCTTGCTTGCGCCTCGCGTGCCCGCTCCGGATCGGCCTCCCTCCAGCGGCGTGCTTTTGCCCGACTGCAGCAGCGCTCGCTGCAGTATTTCCGCGTCGAAGTGGTGCGTTCAAAGATGGCACAGCATTCCGCACACTGGGCGTGACCCGACGCCGATAGATCGCACCTCCAAAAGTCTGTGCCGCGTTCATTAAGCTCCTCAAAAAGCTGGCCAAGGAGTTGCCTCTCATAGATTTCCTGATAGTCTGAGGGCGAGAAGTGCCGAAGGAAGGTAACACCTTGCGACGTGAGGTTGAAATCAGGCGTCCGTAATGGAAACGTCTTGCCCTCGTTAATGGTTTCTTTAAAAGAGTCGAGAGTAAAGCTCCAATTTGGCTCAGCCAGTGACACACCTTCACCCCCCCAGGTATGACACCTAAACATAACCTCGGTGCTGTACCCCTGTTCGATCCGCGTCTCGAATTCCTTTGCTTTCATGATCCGGAACCAGTCGTCCATCCACCGCAACTGGAACAGGCTTCTGCGCCATGCTCGCTGCGCACTAGGTGTGAGATCACCATCTGCGTGCGTTGACACCAATTGAAGCATGCGTTGCCAGCCAGCAATGAGTTTTTCGTACCTATTCTTTTGCGCAGCCACCTCCTCGGGCGGCAAAGGAGAGTCGCTCGCAGTAGCGCCGGCCAGACCGCATCCGTAGATTTTGATCATTTCTGTCGCGTGCCGACGGAAATGCACGTAATCCTCCACTTCGAGACTGTCGTAGGCAAGATCCTGTGTTGAAAGTATCTCCAGATCTGCGTACCAGTCGGCAGCGATGTGTCGGAGTTCTTGGAGCGAATATCGCCCGCTATCGCGAAGTCGCTTGAGAATTTCTGCCATCCGCTCGGTGTAAAGAATGAAGCCCTCTTCGCCTGTCCGTCCCCGCGACTGCCTTAAAAGCCCCTCACTGAGCATCCAATCAATCTCGCCCCGGCTGACGCCCCTTTTGCCGGACGCTTCGATCAGCCATTCCATCTGGAACTCCGCTGAGACTTGCGGATCGAAGACGCGAAACTGAGCATTAGTCCCCAGGTTGCATTCAAAAGCCGCGGTAACGTCCTCAATGAACCGCTGCACCGCCGCCTCTAACTCGTCGACCATGGCCATCCTCATCAATTCAACGTCTGACACGAGGGTAGGACGGAGCCTTGATGTGCCGCAACGGTCTTCAAATAACCGGTCGACTTCGGGGAGCTTCGATTGGCTCCTTTGCCCGACGGTTCTACGCACTGCGCCTCGAGGTCAACGCACTGAATAAAGGAGCTTTCCGCAAGCTGGGTAGATAAGTAACGGCAACGGGCTCTGCTCCTGCGATCGCCCCGACGCTATCCCAAGTACCAGCGGGCAACGTTGGCGAGTCGCTCATCGAGCGATTGATCGAGTCCGCTTTGCGGGTGCGTCGCATGGCACTGCTGTTTGAGTTTGGCGTCGTTCGGAATCACTGAATTCTGAGCGGATAGGAGTACCAGTCATCCTGTCCGCTCAGTTCGGTGAGGAGAACATAACTTCCCGGTTTTGCGCGGCGCAGATCGAGCGTTACGGTCAGCTTCGTTTGATTGCTTACAATCGTGGCATTTCCAGTGGCATAGGCGATGCGGTTCGTGCCTTCGCGGCCCGCTACGACGATGATGGTGTACGGTCCGGCTTCACTGAAACGGGGAAGGATCAGATTGA
>JAJXXG010001257.1 GCA_021781255.1 Acidobacteriota bacterium | reverse complement strand
GGGGAACACGATGCTCAAGCGCCGGAAGAATGCCTCCGCGCGACAGGCGCTGGTGCGCCTGTCGCTGCTGGCGACCGCCGCACTGGCTGCGGCCTTGATGGTCTCCGCCTGCGAAAACGTCGCCACCTATACGCAGCCAAGCCTAGTCCGCGTCATCGACGCATCCTACATCGCTCCTGCGATCAACGTTGAGGCTGAGGGTCAGCTGCTGGCCACAAACATCGGCGCCGGCACCATCACTCCTTACGGCACTCTGGCGGCCAACATCGCGGCGCCGATTGACGTTACGGCCACCTCCGGCGGCTCCACTCTCGTTACCACCAGCGGAACGCTGATGGCCGGCCATCAGCACTCGGTCTTCATCACCGACAACGGGGCCGCGCCCAACGGCTACGTCGTTACCATTCTTGAGGACCAGCAGGTTCCGGCCGCGAGCGGCCATTCGGCCTTCCGCTTTCTCAATCAGGCGGCCAGGACCGGCGCCGTGGATGTCTATATGGTGCCATCCGGAACTACCCTCGCCAACTCCATACCAATTGTTACCAATCTCCCGGTGGGAGGCACGGCCGGCTACATCAGTTTCACCGCGCAGACCGTGACCATGGTCGTTACCCCGACCGGCTTCACCACGCCGCAGTACGCGGCCACGCCCATGACTCTGACCGGCGGCGAAGTGCGCACTGTGCTGCTGATGGACACCCAACTCACCAGCAATCCGGCCGTCAAAGCCACCATCGCCGACGATGCCGGATCATCGCAATAACCGCAGCTCCCCCATGCGTCCTTCCACTCTGCTTCACAGCCTCGTGCTCGTTCTCCTTGTCGCAACCGCTGCCTGCGCCGATGACTCCTACCGGATCGTCCATAGCTATCCCCACGATCCCCGCGCCTACACGCAGGGCCTGCTCTACATCGATGGCAACCTCTACGAAAGCACCGGACTCAACGGCCGCTCATCGCTGCGCATGGACGACCTGTCCACCGGCCGGGTGCTGCAATCGGCCTCCGTGCCGTCCCGGTACTTTGCCGAGGGCCTGGCCGCCTGGGGCAGCACGCTGGTTCAGCTCACGTGGCAATCCCATATCGCCTTCGTCTACGACCGCTTCAGCTTCCACCTCCTGCGCACCTTCCACTACAACTGCGAGGGCTGGGGCCTGACTGCCGACGCCCATCACCTCATTCTCAGCGACGGCACCGCCGAGATTCGCTTCTTTGACCCCGCCACCTTCCGCGAGCTGCGCCATATCCAGGTAACCGATCGCGGTAAGCCCGTGGACCAGTTGAACGAGCTCGAATATATCCACGGCCAGATCTGGGCCAACATCTGGCACAGCGACCGCATCGTGCGCATCTCGCCCGCAACCGGCCGGGTGCTGGGCTGGATCGATCTCTCCGGGCTGCTTCCGGAGCGCGAACGCTCCGATCCCGAGGCCGTCCTCAACGGCATTGCCTACGATCCCGTGCACGACCGGCTCTTCGTCACCGGGAAGCTCTGGCCCAGGCTCTTCGAGATCAGGATTGTTCCGGAAAAGAGCCTTGCGACGCCTCTGCCCCCCGCGCGATAACACCGCCATGCCGCGCTATTCGCAATGTCAGCGCGCCGGCTCGCTCCGCCCGCGTATACTTTTCGGCAAAGGGTTGGCTCTGCGATGGACGAACCGTCAATTTTCATCACAAACTCACTGCAAAACGCCGCGGTCCTGACTGTGGTTCTGGCCTTCGCCGGCTATCTGGTCACGTTCATGAGCAATCGTATGATGGCGCGCCGCGCCGACCGGTTGCGCCTCGTGAATCAGCGGCTCAACGAGTTCTACGGACCGCTCTACGTGGCCACGGTTACCGGCAACATTGCCTACAAGACTCTGCTGGCCAAGCAGGGCAAAACGCAGTGCCATCCCATCCGCGATCAGGATCTCGAGGAGTGGGTGCTGTGGATGAAAACCATCTTCATGCCTCTTAATGACGTGCGCGAGAAGATCATCATTGACAACGCGCACCTGATCGTCGAAGAAGAGATGCCGCAGTGCCTGCTCGACTTTGTAACCCACGTCGTCGGCTATAAAGCCGTGCTGCTGAAGTGGGCCGACGGAGATTATTCCGAGCGGCGGTCCATGATCGGCTGGCCGCCGCAGTTCGACATGTACGTCGAGCAATCCTACCGCGCGCTGAAGGCGCAGCAGACCCGACTGCTGCATAACGCGCTTTGGCGTGCCTGGCGGAGGCTCGGACACAGAAAGAACGCGCGTATGCTCACGCCGTCAGCGCCGGATTCAGTGCGGTAACGTGCGCTACGGCCTTGGTGAGCCGCGCCTCGCCTGGCCGCGCGCCTTTGTAGTCCACCGGCGTATAAATGTGCTCGATGGATTCAACCAGATAGGCGCCGGGCAGAAATACCGCATCCGCCTGCACCCCATCGCCGGGCAGCATCAGCACATCGCCCTCGCGCGGCAGTGAATGCAGCGTCTCCAACGGCACCAGGTTAATGCAGGCTCCGTCGCCGGAGACAAACTCCAGACAGTCGCGGCTGTGCAGCCTGCCCTCCCGCTCACGGCGCGCCTCCTGCCGAGCCTTCCACGACTCGTAGTAGCTGCCCGCCATAATCGGCAGACCGATCACGAATCCAACCACGCTGCTGTATTGCGAAACCAGCGACATCCAATAATGGTTCATCCGGTCTATCGTCTCCCTGGCAAAATGGGCGGCTCAACGGATATATCGAAGCCCGCCCCTTGCACCGCGGCACGGACAATAGGCTCAGACAGCGCAGATGCAGCCGCCCCCTCGTCGCCCCGTGGCGAAAATTGGCTTTGGGCCAATCAGTTTTGAGATCGCCGCATGAACTACTGCCCCAATGACCCGTTAGGGTGTTCGCGCTGTCCCTGAAAAAAGCGATGATGCACCATGCTGATTGCAAGCAGAAGCACGAGAGCAAAAAACACCATCACAAACAGAAATCGCAAAATCCCGGGCAGTCGCCGTTCCTGCCCGGGGTGGGCCGCCGGTCTAGCCTCAGTCTCCATTGCTCCCGCCTCCATTGCTGCCTTGGCGCCGGACTGCGCTTGCTTCAGGCTTGCGCGCGAAAATCCCAGTGCCCTCGTGTCTGAGATGGTACCGTCATTCGCATTGCCGGGCAATATGGAATGCAAAGCATGGCCATGGGCGGAACGGCCGTCTCACGGGTGCGAATCAGGAAAAGATAGGGGAAATGCGACTAATCCCGTACCGGCTGCACCCGCAGCAGGTGGCGGAACTCAGCCTTGCGCCTGTCCGCGCGCACCGTCACCTCGCGGTCGCGCGCCGCGCGCTGCAGATGGTGCAAAGCGCAACTTCCGCCGCGGACGCCAGGGCGCTTAGGGCCGTGCGGGGAGCCCGAGATTCTTCCATAGCCGCAGCGAGGGGCCGGCCTGGTTAATGGTGTAGAAATGCAGGCCCGGGGCGCCGCCGCTCAGCAGCGCCTCGCAAAGACGCGTCACCACGCCAACGCCGAAATCGACCAGCGCGGGCTTGTCGCCCTCAAGTTCCTCCAGCCGCAAGCGCACCCAGCGCGGCAGATCGGCGCCGCAACCCGTGCAGAAGCGCACCGTGCCCGCATAGGTTGTGATGGGCATGATGCCGGGCACGACGGGAATCCCGATGCCGGCCTTGTCGCAGCGCTCCATGAAGTCGAAGTAGGCGCCGGCGTTGTAGAAGAGCTGGGTGAGCGCCGCGTCCGCGCCGGCCTCGACCTTGCGCCGGAAGTTATTGAAATCCTCAGCCGGACTCACCGCCTGCGGATGCATCTCGGGATAGGCCGCGACTTCGATTTTGAACCAGTCGCCGTGCTCGGCGCGGATGAAGCGAACCAGTTCGTTGGCGTAGTGGAACTCGCCCGGCGCCGACGCGCTCATCGCGGTGGCCGGCAAATCCCCGCGCAACGCCACAATGCGCCTGACGCCCGCTTCGCGGTAGCGCTGGAGCTGCGCGGCGATATTGGCCCGCGTGGAACCGATGCAGGTAAGGTGCGGAGCCACCTCGACGCCTGAGTGCTCGACCACGGTAAGAAGGGTTTCGTAAGTTCCCTCCTGCCCCGAGCCGCCGGCGCCGTGCGTCACCGAAAAATAGTTCGGGCGCGCTGCCGCCAACTGTGCAACCACCCCCGGCAGCTTGGCCTGCGCCTCGGGCGTGCGCGGAGGAAACAACTCAAACGAGAATGTGTGCGGTGAAGGCATGACAAGCTTTCAGTTTTCGGCTGTCAGTCATCAGTGGCCTCGGCGCAGCTATCGAACGCTGATTCCAGTCACTGACAACTGACAGCCTTCAACGCGCTTAGTATCTGTAGTGCTCCGCTTTGAAAGGCCCATCCACCGGCACGCCGATGTAGTCGGCCTGCTTCTGCGAAAGGCGCGTCAGCTTTACCCCGATCTTCTCAAGGTGCAGCCGCGCCACCTCTTCGTCGAGCTGCTTGGGCAGCACATAGACTTGGGCTTTGTAGGTGTCACGGTTCTTCCAAAGGTCAATCTGGGCCAGCGTCTGATTGGCAAAACTGTTCGACATCACGAAGCTCGGATGGCCGGTCGCGCAGCCCAGGTTCACCAGACGCCCTTCGGCCAGCACAAAGATCGCATGTCCGTCGGCGAAGGTGTACTTGTCCACCTGCGGCTTGATGTTCAGCTTCGTCACTGCCGCCGCCTCATTCAGGCGGTCCATCTGGATCTCATTGTCGAAGTGGCCGATGTTGCAGACGATGGCCTGGTCCTTCATCTTCTGCATGTGCTCAAAGGTGATAATGTCCGTGTTGCCGGTGCAGGTTACATAGATGTCGCCGCGGCCCAGCGTGTCCTCGATCGTCGTGACCTCAAAGCCCTCCATCGCAGCCTGCAACGCATTGATCGGATCGATCTCGGTCACGATCACCC
>JAJXXG010000444.1 GCA_021781255.1 Acidobacteriota bacterium | reverse complement strand
CCGCTCGCGCTGTCGGCCGGGATGTCGTCCGCCGCGTTGGCCGCGGGCAATGCCGTCGTGTACAAGCCGGCCGAGGACACGCCGTGGACGGGACTCCGCCTGTACGAGGTGTACCGGGACGCCGGAATGCCGGCCGGTGTTTACACCACGCCCGTGGGAGGGCGTGTCGAACTTGAGGCCAATGGCAGGCTGCGCATCTTCAACTCCGAGTTGCTTGCCGGCTCAACCGCATCGCTTGCGCAATCCATCGGCCATCTCGTCACAACGGCGGGAATTTCGCTCGCGGATGCCATTGCCATGAGCACCGGGAACCCCGGCCGGTTTGCCGGCGGCAGAGGCAGGCTGGCCCTTGGCGCGCGTGCCGATCTGGTGCGCTTCCGATGGACGGGCGCAGTATCGATTGCAGATGTGTGGCTCGCGGGGGAGCAGGTCTGCGGGCCAAAGCAGCCGCAACCACACTCACCGGAGCCCGGCTAGCAGCTCTCCCGGCTCTTCGCTCGTCATCGGCCGTCAGCCGCGGACGTGGCGATGAACAACCACTGCCACCGGCGTTTCGTGAAAGCGCGGAGTGAGATGAAATGATTGGAGCCGTAGACATAGGCGGAACCAAGATTGCCGTGGGGGCCGTGCGCGATGATGGGCTCGTTCTGCATCGGAGCCAGTGCCCCACCGATCCTGAGCGCGGATTCTCCGACGCCATGCACAGGATTCGCGCCATGCTCCGCGGCGCCGTCAGCGCATGCGGACCGCTTGATGGCATCGGCGTTGCGTCTCCCGGTCCTTTGAACCCTGTCACCGGGGAGATCGGCGATGTCGGCACACTGCCCGGCTGGGAACGCTGCAATCTCGTCGCCGATCTGGAAGCGGAGTTCGGCGTCTCAGTCGCCGTCGAGAATGACGCCGATGCCGCCGCGCTGGCGGAGTGGAGCGCCATGCGCCATGTGCGGCGGTTCATCTTCATCACCGTAAGCACGGGCATCGGCGGCGGCATCGTCCTCGACGGGCAGTTATATCGCGGCGTCGGGGGCGCGCATCCTGAACTGGGGCACCAGATCATCGATCCCTCGGGCCCTCCGTGTTATTGCAAGGCTCGCGGCTGCTGGGAGAGCCTGGCCAGCGGCTCCGCAATGGCCGCGTGGATGCGCGAGGCCTCGCCGGCTGCGGCTCCGCTCAGCGCCGCCGCGATCTGCGCGCTCGCTGCCCGCGGAGACACCCTGGCGTTGCAGGCAGTAAAAAGAGAGGCCTACTATCTCGGCCTCGGCCTCGCAAACCTTGTCACGTTGTTCGCGCCCGAGGCGATCGTCCTGGGTGGCGGCGTGATGGAAAGCAGCCGCCTCTTTCTGCGCGAGGCAACACAAGTCGTGCTCGAGTTGTGCACCCAGGTCCCGGCAGAGCAGACCAGCATCGCTCTCGCATCGCTCGGTCCGGATGCCGGGTTGAAGGGAGCGGCTCTGGCGTGGTTGTACCGTTACGGAAACTGATACCAAACCAGGAGAATCCATGGCCCTGTCCAATCTTGCCCGCGATATTCTCTCGCAGCCCAGCTCGCTTTTGGCCGTGATCGAACACCAGCGCGGCGACGGCGCCGAAGCATTGGCGCAAGCTGCCGCATTGTTGCGATCGGCAAAGCGCGTCGTGATCACGGGCATGGGCGCTTCGCTCTTCGCATCGATTCCGCTGGAGTATAGCCTCTGCTCTGCCGGAATCCACGCGGTCACAGTCGAGGCGGGCGAATTTCTGCATTATCGCCATCAGGGCCTTCGCGATGCAGTGGCAGTTGTCGTCTCCAGGTCCGGTGAATCCATTGAGATCGCCAGGATTCTCAAGGAAATCAAAGGCCGCATGCCCATCATCGGAGTCAGCAACGAGCCCCAAAGTTCGCTGGCGCGCAACGCGGAGATCAGCATCTCCATCGGCAGCCTGGCGGACGAGTATGTGGCCATCCAGACCTATACGGGAACTCTATTCACGTTCTATCTTCTGGCCGCGGCCACATGCAACGACGCTGATCCGGCAAAGCGGGCCGAGCGCGAGGTCCTGCCCGCCTTCGCCGGCATGGTTCAGCGCAGCATGAGCGGTACGTGCGCATGGGATGATTTCCTCAACCCTGAGGCCCCCGTCTATTTGCTGGCGCGCGGTCCATCCTGCGCCTCGGCTTATGAAGGAGCTTTGCTCTTCAACGAAGTTGCCAAGAGCCCCGCCATCGGCATGGCCGCCGCATCTTTCCGCCACGGGCCGGTTGAAGTTGTCGATTCCCGTTTTCGCGGATTCATCTTCGCGCCGCACGGAAACACCGAGCACTTGAACCGGGCCTTGGCGCGGGATCTTGAACGATTCGGAGGCGGTGTACGCGTCATCGGGCCAGTGCTCCCCGGCTCCGCGCCCCAGCCGCAGCTTTGCGAAATACCTGCGGTTCCCGAATCGCTCGCTCCGTTGTTCGAGATTGTTCCGGTACAGGCCGCCGCGCTCCGCATGTCGGAGTTGCGGGGAATTCGGCCTGGAGTCTTTTGTTACGCTCCCCAGGTCGCCGTGGATGAGGCGAGCTTCGGTCTGTCAAAGGAGTCCTGATGCAGAGTCAAGCGCAGCCACCCGCATCAACGTTGTCAACGTCGTCCTGGAACGCACGCTGGTTCTGGTATTCCATCCTCTGCGTGTTCTGCTGGGCAGGATGGGCATTGATGTCCAAACTCGGGTCGCGCGAGATTCCTCCCGAGACCATGCAGTTTCTCTTTACCCTCGGCACCATTCCCGTGTGTCTCGTCCTTCTGGTCGGCCGCCGCGGCCGGCTCGAGCCCAGTCCCCGGGGCATCACCTACGGCATTCTCAATGGCATATTGAGCGGCGTGGGAGGGTTGGCGCTGTTTGCCGCTTATCACACCAACGGAAACACCATCGTGATCACGGTAGCCACGTCACTCTATCCCATGATTACCGTGCTTTTGGCCATCTGGATTCTGCGCGAACGCATCAGCGCCAGGCAGACGCTCGGCCTTGTGTTCGCCGCCATCGCTATCGTGATCTTTTCACTTTGACCAGGAGGCAGCTCTTCATGCATCTCGCTCCATGGTTCTTGTATTCCGCTGTCACTGCTGTGGCCTGGGGTATTGTGGGCCTGCTGCAGAAGCTCTCCACCAACCACGTCTCCGCCGAGTCGTCGCTCATCTGGCTTGTGGTCGGATTCCTTACGCTCCAGCCGCTGCTCTATCCCGGACCTGCCGTGTTCCACTATTCCGTCATGAATCTGACCTGGGCCTTGGTCAGCGGTTTGCTCAACGCCCTGGGCGCATGGGCGCTGTTCGCGGCGCTCAGCCATGGCGGCAAAGCCTCCATCGTGGCTCCGCTCACCGCCCTCTATCCGGTGTTGATCATCATGCTCGTTCCCCTCGTGCTGCATGAGTCCGTAACCCGGATTCAGTTGGCGGGAGTAGCTTGCGCGCTGGCCGCTGTCATCCTGCTCTCCGCATGAGCGCAAGCCCGGAAGCGCGCCGCCAGGCTCCGGCCGTCGAAACCCGGCCTGCTGCGCTGGATGACATCGTTTGCGCCGTAGCCTGTCCCGCACTGAGTGGGGAAGTGGCCATCAAGATCGGCGACCGCTATTCCTCCAGGCAGTCACGCCTCACGACGCGGGCTCGCCGGTAGGCCGCATGATCCCACGGCCAACCTGCCGTCCGACCAGCCATCCCGCTATCCGGCCCGTGCTCCCTGGCCGCCGTCCTCTCGTGCCAACTATTCCAGCAGGGAATCGACAAACTCCGCCGGCGAGAACTCCAGCAGGTCAGTCATCTGTTCCCCTACGCCCACGAATCGCACCGGCAGATTCAGCTCCCGGGCGATAGCCACCGCAATCCCGCCTTTGGCCGTGCCATCCAGCTTGGTCAGCACGATGCCGGTCACGCCCGCGGCTTGCGTAAACTGCCGCGCCTGCTGCAGACCGTTCTGTCCGGTCGTTGCATCCATCACCAGCAGCACCTCGTGCGGCGCGCCCGGGATCAGGCGTGCGGCGGTGCGGCGCATCTTGTCCAGCTCGTCCATCAGGCCGGATTTGGTGTGCAGCCTCCCGGCCGTATCCACATAAAGGTCGTCGATCCGGCGCGCCTTGGCGGCGGCGATGGCGTCATACAGCACCGCCGCCGGATCTCCGCCCTGCCGGGTCTTTATCATCTCCACGCCGGAGCGCGCCGCCCAGACCTCGAGCTGCTCAATGGCTGCGGCGCGAAACGTATCGGCCGCGCACAGCAGCACAGACCGTCCCTGCGCCCGCGACCACGCGGCCAGCTTGCCGCTTGAGGTCGTCTTGCCGGTACCGTTGACTCCAACCAGAAAGGTCACCTTCGGCGGCTCGTCCAGGCTCGGCGGCTTGCCCTGCGGGCTCTCCAGAATCGAGCGGATCTGCGCCTTCAGCAGGTCGCGCAGCTCGCTGCCGCCTGCGATGCCCTGGTGCCGCGCGCGGTCGCGCAGCGCATCCAGAATGGCTGTCGTCGTGGGAACGCCCAGATCGCTCGTAAGCAAAGCCGCTTCAAGCTCGTCCAGCGCCGATTCGTCCACGCTCCGCGTCAGCGCCGCCAGATCCGCGATCTTCTGCGAGAAGCTTTCGCGCGTGCGCGACACCGCCTGCTTCATGCGGTCGAAGAGGTTCTTTCCTGGTTTTACGTCGGCGCTTGGCTCGCGTTCTTCGTTGCCAAAAAGACGGGAAAACATTGGTTTTAGTGTAACGGAGCCAAGCCGGCTCGTCTCTCCGCCCGTTCGCCATCCGCGCCCTCGGCTCCTCGCGTTACAGAAAGCCGTCCCACCGCAATTTTTCGCCCGGATCAGCTTGCCCGCCATGATAAAACTAATCGAATGGATCACTTCCGCCGCATGAGCGCGCTGCGCCGCAAGATGCATCGAGCCGGGCTTCCCGGT
>JAJXXG010000651.1 GCA_021781255.1 Acidobacteriota bacterium | reverse complement strand
TACTACTTCACCACGGAGAATGAAGCGCCGCGCCTGCACGATGAAGAGTTTGGCGCGCTGGATTTTGAGCCGGTGATTTTCCCGTGGCATGCGGACGACACAGCGGCCGCGGCGGCGCGTCTGGCTGGCGGTCCGCTTGGCTCTGACACGCCGGGTGCGGGCATGACGCCGGTAAATCTTTACCCGCTGCGGGCTGCACTGAGCGAGACCGAGATTGCGCGCTATCGCTGGCTGGGGGCGGAGACAACTGCCGCCACAGTTGAAGCGCTGCACGAGGTCGAGCCCGGACTGAGCGAGTATGACCTTGAAGCCATCACGGCTGCCGGCCTGCTGCGCCGCGGCATTCTGCCTTCGGTTTATCTCTTCGCGGTGGATGACCGCATTTACAAGTACAAGCATGCGGTTGCGCGCGGCGCACGGCTGAAGCAGTACGCGATGCTGAACCTGTGTTCGCGCAAGTGGGGCCTGGCTATCTCCATTACCCGCTTTGTTCACTTTGGAGCTTTGCCGGCAGAGGTTGCGGCGCGTTTCAATGCTGCGGCGCAGGTGAACGCGGCACTGCTGGATGCGACCAGGGTCGGCGCAACATCTGCGGAGCTGTTTGCGGTGGCTCAGGCGGCGTATGCGGCAGAGGGCTTCCCCGGCGAGGAGCGCTTCCATCACCAGGGTGGACCCACGGGCTACGGCGAACGCGAGTGGGTGGCAACGCCCAAGGGCACTGAGGTCGTGGTGAACAATCAGGCCTTCGCCTGGAACCCAAGTATTCGCGGGGGCAAAGCAGAGGACACCGTGCTGCTGAGCAATGGAAAGATTGAGTGGCTCACGGCGACGCCGGAGTTGCCTGTCATCGAGGCCAGCGTGCATGGGAAGGTTTATCCCGCTGCGGGCGTGCTGGTGAAGTGAAGTGAAGCAAGAAGCAGGGAATAGGGAATAGGGAATAGAAAAAGGCCCCTCTTCGGGGCCTTTTTGATGGGTGCAGAACGGTAAGCCGTTAACTCTTCAGGTTTGTGTCAATCGGTTGCAGCGTCAAGCGCGCAGTGAGGACAACGAGCGCGGCCCAGAGCGTGTCAGCCCCAAGCAGATGCGCCACCTGAAGCCAAACGGGCGCGAGAAAAATCACATCCAACACGCCGAGCACATATTGCGCGGCCAGCAGCAAAAGGACAACTGCAGAGAGAAGCCGGTTATCCCAGTGTGCTGTGCGCTGCGCTGCGCGCACCAGGAGCCAGATGAGAAAAATGCTGGCGAGAAACGCGACGGTGGGATGCGTCCAGCGCCAACGGACGAGCCAGCCGCTGGTCGAAGCGAAGTCCTGCGCGAGGGCTGAACTCAAGGAGGTGGCTGGGAACAACGTGTCGCCGAGAGCGGCCAATGAGCCCGTTACTCCCACGACAAGCACGATGAAGACGCCAAGCGCCGCGCCAACAGGCGCTACCAGGCGAACAGTGCCGCGCAGGTAGCCATGCTTCCGGCTGAGCATGTGCGCGGTGAGGGTGAGCGCGGCCAGCAGCAGCAGCGTATTGGTGAGATGCAGCGCCAGATAAGGAGCGCGCAACGGAGACTGGCTCTGCGCGGTGAGCCCCAGCTTGACGAGAAGCGCTCCAAGGATCGCTTCAACCAGCGTGAAGGCGACGGTGGCCACGGCCATGGAGCGCGCGAGATGGCCTCGCGCAGTGCCGGCAAACGTCCACGCCAACAGGCCCACGGCAAGGAAAAACGAAAGACCGCTGGTGATGCGATGGGTGAACTCGATGATGGTGTCCGCGCGCGGCGAGTGCTGGATGACGGTGCCATTGCAGAGAGGCCAGTGATCGCCGCAACCCGCTCCTGAACCGGTGGCGCGGACGAGCGTGCCCCACAGAATAACGGCGATGAAGTAGGCGAGCACTGCCCAGGCAAAGCGGCGCAAGGCCGGAGAAGGCAGGCGCTGCGCTTCCACGGAAATCGATGTTGCAGGCGTCAAGGAGAGCTCCGTATCCAACCTTCTAGTGTAGAACAGGCGGATGTAGCGGGGCGCGGTGGGGTCGTGGGTCAGTGTGATGGAGCTTTCCCTCGGGGGCTTCTGAAGAGGCTGCGGAAAAGCTCAATAGAGCGGCCTAATCGAGTGGGCACAAAAGCGCAGGGCCTGAAGGCCCGGCTGATTTGAAGCCACTTGTGGCACGAGTAAACTCGTGCCCTGACACAAGACCTTGACCGCGGCGAGTTTTTCCGCGGCCCGTGATTGTCGTACCGTTCAAACAGACTCAGTGCCGGCTGGCGCGCTAACGCCCCAGGAGGCGCACCACATGGTTCACGATCATGAGGTCCTCGGCAGGCGGAATCACGCGCACGGTTACGGGAGAGTGTTCAGCCGAGATGACAGCCTCGCCGCGGACGTTGTTGCGCGTGGGGTCGAGCGCGATGCCGAGAGGGCCGAGTCCGGCGCAGATTTCGGTCCGCGAGGCGATGTCGTTTTCGCCAATGCCGCCGGTGAAGACGAGCATGTCCAGCCCGCCCAGCACGGCCATGAAGCTGCCAATCCACTTGGCGATGGTGCGCGTGAAGAGGGTCACGGCCATGCGAGCGTGCTCATCTCCCTGAGCGATGGCATCGCGCAGGCCGCGCATGTCGTTGGTCAGGCCGCTCACGCCCAGCAGTCCGGCCTTCTTGCTGGCAAAGGTCTCCAGCTTATCGGCGGCCTCGGCGGTGTTGGGTGTTTGGGCCGCGATCTGGCGGAGGACGAAGAGCAACACGCCGGGGTCGATATCGCCGGTGCGCGTGCCGCTGATGATGCCGCCGGTGGGCGTCAATCCCATTGAGGTATCGACGCATTTGCCGTCGCGGATGGCGGTGATGGATGCCCCGTTGCCGAGGTGGGCCACGATGAGCCGCGCCGGCGTTTCCGCGCCGAGATGGTAGACGATCGATTCGTAACTGAGGCCGTGATAGCCGTAGCGACGCACGCCGATGGCTGCGTACTCCTCGGGAATCGGCATGCGCCATGCTTCTTCCGGCATGGTGCGGTGGAAGTAGGTGTCGAGGCAGACGAAGTTGGGCACGCCGGGAAAGAGGCGCAGCGCCTCGCGCATGATGTAGACGGCGATAGGCGTGTGCAGCGGAGCAAAGGCTGTGTAGCGCTCCATTTCGTCAATCAGCTCCGGAGTGATGAGCTGGTTTTCCTTAATCGTGGGGCCGCCGGAAACCATGCGATGCCCAATGGCTGCCGGGGCAGGGAAGTCACCGGAGTGGAGCGCGTCGGCCACGAGTTTGAAGGCGACGGCGCGCGTGGGAAGCGCCGGGTTCTGATCCACCAGCTTGTTGCCTGCGGCGTCCTTGATCCAGAACTTGCCCAGATCCGTACCGATGCCGTCCACCGCGCCATCGAAGAGCCGGATGCGCTCGCCATTGCGTGCTTCATACAGCGAAAATTTGATGGATGAGGAACCGCTGTTTAAAACCAATACGGGCAAAGACGCCATTGAGAAAAACCTCTGCGGGTTGGTGCCGAACGAGTCAGCGGTAAGTAAGTGGTTTCTGACCTCCGACCCTTGCGGCTGAAAGAAGTCGCAAGGGTGCAGAGCCAGGTGAGTCAGCTTTGCGTCCAGCGCCAGTCGCGAATCTCGGGCAGGTCTTCGCCGTTCTCCGTTACGTACAGATGGTGGCGCTGAATGGCCTCGGAGTACCATTGCCTGGCGTCTTCCACCTGCGAAGCGAGGCGCGGGACACGCGAGATGGCATCGAGCGCCAACTGGAAGCGGTCAATGTTGTTGAGCACGCACATGTCGAAGGGAGTGGTTGTTGTGCCCTCTTCTTTGTAGCCGCGCACGTGAAGGTGATCGTGGTTGTGACGCCGGTAGGTGAGCCTGTGAATGAGCCACGGATAGCCATGAAATGCGAAGACAACAGGCACGGCGGGCGGGAAGATGCGGTCGAATTCTTCATCGGGTAATCCGTGCGGATGCTCGGACTGCGGCTGAAGCGCCATGAGATCGACGACGTTGACCATGCGGATGCGGAGGTCGGGAATGCGGGCGCGCAGCAGGGTTACGGCGGCCAGCGCTTCCAGCGTGGGCACGTCGCCGCAGCAGGCCATGACGACGTCTGGCTTGCCGTCGTCATTTGATGCCCACGGCCAGATTCCGACGCCGGTTGTGCAGTGCGCGATGGCCTCATCAATCGTGAGCCACTGCGGAGCAGGCTGCTTGCCGGCCACGATGAGATTGATGTAGTTCTTGCTGCGGAGGCAGTGGTCGGCGACCGAGAGCAGCGTGTTGGCGTCGGGCGGGAGATAGACGCGCACCACGTCGGCCTTCTTGTTGACCAGGTGATCGATGAAGCCTGGATCCTGGTGCGAGAAGCCGTTGTGATCCTGACGCCACACCAGCGAACTGAGCAGGTAGTTAAGCGATGCGATGGGCTTGCGCCAGGGAATGGTGCGCGTGACTTTCAGCCACTTGGCGTGCTGGTTCACCATCGAGTCCACGATGTGAATGAAGGCTTCATAACAGGAAAAGAAGCCGTGGCGACCGGTGAGCAGGTAGCCCTCAAGCCAGCCCTGGCACATGTGCTCGCTGAGGACTTCCATTACGCGACCGGTCTGCGAAAGGTTTTCGTCCACTGGCAGCGTCTCAGCCATCCAGGTCTTGCCGGTTCCGTTAATCACTTCGCCGATGCGGTTTGAAGCTGTCTCGTCGGGGCCGAAGATGCGGAAGTTCTTCTGGTCCCTGTTGGCTTCCATGACTGCATGGAGCAGGCGGCCCAGTACGCGCGTGGATTCGACGTCAGCTTGGCCGCGGCCGTCGATTTTGACTGCGAAATCGCGGAAGTTGGGCACCTTGAGCGGATTCAGCAACAGGCCACCGTTGGCATGGGCGTTCATACCCATGCGCCGGCGTCCCCTGGGCGCAAGCTCGGCGAAGTGAT
>JAJXXG010001231.1 GCA_021781255.1 Acidobacteriota bacterium | reverse complement strand
GTGCCGAGGGCGGCGAGCACGTCGGCGCCGCCGGTGCGCGAGGAGAGCGCGCGGTTGCCGTGCTTGGCCACCGGCACGCCGGCCCCGGCGAGGACGAAGGTGACGGCGGTGGAGATGTTGAGCGAGCCGGCGTTGTCGCCCCCCGTGCCGACCACGTCGATGGCGTCCGGCGGGGCCTGCACCCGGGTCATGCGCGCACGCATGGCGCGGACGGCGCCGGTGAGTTCGGCGACGGTCTCGCGGCGGACGTCGCAGTCAAGGCGACGGGCGAAGGCGTCCATGCTGTACTGGGGTCGTTTCTGCTGGAGTTTCGGCAGGCCCACTTCATGCAGGGGATCTTTCTGGGGGTTTTGTTCGTCGCCATTCTGGCGATGAGTTTGCGCGTGACGCGGTTTTGGTGCCGCTCGATTTGTCCGCTGGGGGCGCTGCTGGGCGCGGTGTCGCGCTGGTCGGTGCTGGGGCTGCACAAAGATGCGGATCGATGCAACCAGTGCAATCGCTGCCTGCTCCACTGCCAGGGAGGCGACGATCCGATCGGGGGCGCGCCGTGGCGGAAGTCGGAGTGCCTGATGTGCATGAACTGCGTGGGGAGCTGTCCGGATCATGCGCTTGCATTCCGCTTCTTTCGCAAGGAGAAAGAAGTGGCGTCGCCCGATCTGGGGCGGCGGCGGACGCTGACGGGGATTGCGGCGGGCGCGGCGGCGGTTCCGCTGCTGCGGGCGAATACGGGCCTGGGCAAGAGCCGGAACGACCGGCTGCTGCGGCCGCCGGGGGCGCTTGACGAGCCGGATTTTCTGTCGCGGTGCATCCGGTGCGGCGAATGCATGAAGGTGTGTCCGAACAATGCGCTGCAACCGACGCTCACGCAGGCGGGTCTGGAAGGCCTGTGGACGCCGACCCTGGTGCCGCGTATCGGCTACTGCGAACCGAGCTGCGTGCTGTGTTCGGAGGTGTGCCCGACAGGGGCGATCTGGCAGATTACGCCGCAGGAAAAGGGTTGGGTGGTCGGAGTGGGATCGGCGCAGAGCCAGCCGGTGCGGCTGGGCACGGCGTTCTACGACCGCGGACGCTGCCTGCCCTGGGCGATGGCCACCGACTGCATTGTGTGCGAGGAGTGGTGTCCGGTTTCTCCCAAGGCAATTTATGTGGTGGAGGCCGAGGTGGTGGATGCAGAGGGCAGGACGAAGACGCTGAAGCAGCCGCACGTGGACCCGAGCCGGTGCGTGGGCTGTGGCGCCTGCGAATATGCGTGCCCGCTGCAGGAGCATCCCGCGGTTTACGTGACCAGCATTGGAGAAAGCCGCTCGCCATCGAGCCAGATTCTTCTGGTGAGGGAGAAGCGGGGTTAGCAGGGCGCGTACAGTGACTCCGACTGCAGCCGTCAGGCGGGCTGCGAGGCCGGCAAGCAATGACGCCGCAGTTGAAAGGAGACGAACGTGAGAACTTCGCGGAGGCGAAAAGGTAATCTCTGGATTGCGCTGGTTGCAATTGCCGTGTCGATTGCGGGCGCAGGCTGCAGGAAGAAGGCGGTTGATGCGTTTCCGCCGACGGGCGCGGCGCCGGGATGGGAGAAGGCCGGCGACACCCGGATTTTTGCCGCGAAGGATCTGTGGCAATACATCGATGGGGACGCCGAGCACTATGTGGCGGCAGGCGTGGTTTCGACATCGACTTCGGACTACAAGTACCAGGGGAAGCTGGACGCAGTTGTCGACGTTTACACTATGGGAGATTCCGCGGGGGCACGCAAGATTCTGGAGTCTGAAGGGTCGGGCGGGGCAAAGAGCGTGCAGATAGGCGACGCCGGATACGCGTACGCGCAGAGTGTGATCTTCTGCAAGGGCCCATACCTGGTGCGAATCGTAGCCTACGAGGCGGCCCCGGGAACGCAGGACGCATTGATGGCGCTGGCGCACGGCGTGGAAGCCAGGCTGTAGTATTTTCCCGGCCGGAGGAGCTGGAAGGTCGAATGGCGCATTGTCCGATGAAATTCCGCATGGTGCGGGGCAAGCTGGGTGCGGCGCCGCGCATTCTCGATATCGGGTGCGGCAACGGCTCGCCGACGCTGACGAAGCGCTGGTTTTCCAGCTGCCATTATGCGGGCGCGGACGTCCGGCGCTACCGGCTGAGCGATGCGGATGTGGGCGCGATGGACGCGTATTTCCAGCTGGGCGAGGATGGGTCAGGTTACGATGCGATTCCCGATGCGAGCTACGACCTGGTGATACTGAACCACGTGGTGGAGCACATGCGGGATCCGCGGCCGGTGGTGGCGACGCTGTGCGCCAAGCTCAAGCCGGGCGGATACATCTGGATTGCGTTTCCGTCGGTGCGGAGCCTGGGGCTGCCGCATGCCGAGGACGAGACGCTGCGATTTCAGGACGACCCCACGCATGTGTATCTGCCGGAGGTGAGCGAGATGGCGAATGTTCTGCTGGCAAACGGGGTATCGGTGCTGAGCGCGGGACGGTCGCGAGAGGGCTTCTTAACGACGATCGCCGACGGTTTCAAGTTTTCCAAGCGCTGCGTGAAGCGGTTGTTTACGGGGAAGTTTTCAGGGCGGGGGATGTGGTACTTCCTCGGCTTCGAGGATCACGTCTTTGGACAGCGCAAAACGGGTTAGGGAAGTTGAGGTTGACGCGGCGCGGGCTCAGGGACAAGAGCGCGGGCGCTGGGCCGCGGGGTGGAGCAAGCAGATTGCAGAGAGGGCAAGCGCACAATGAAAAATCGCAGAGAGTTCCTGAAAGATGCAGCGACAGGCGCAATGCTGCTGGGCACGGCGTCTGAGGCGGAGAGATTGGCGGTTGCCGGCGCGCCGGCGAGCAAGTCAAAGGTCGTGGTGGCGCGAGATGCGTCTCTGCAGGATGCCGGCGGCGCGCGCGAGGAGCAGAAGGTGTTGAGCCTTCTGGATAAGGCGATGACTGCGTACACCGGCCGGGAGAAGCCGGTGGAGGCCTGGAAGGGTGTGATTCCGGCGCATGTTCTTGCGGGTCAGACGATCGGGCTGAAGGTGAATGGGCTGGGCGGGCGTGGCATTGCGACGCATGCCGTGCTGACGATGGCGATCGCCGAGCGCCTGCAGCAAGCCGGGGTCAAGGCGGGCAACATTCTGGTTTGGGACCGCAACGCGCGGGATCTGGCCGCGTGCGGGATGACGGTGAATACCGATGCCGGCCGGGTGCGCTGCTATGGCAGCGATGTGGCCGGTTATGAGGACCAGGAGTCGGAGTGGGGAACGGCGCGAATCCGGCTGGCGAAGATTCTGACCCGGGAGTGCGCGATGGTGATCAATCTTCCGATTCTGAAGGACCACGAGATCGCAGGCGTCACCTTTGCCATGAAGAACATGTACGGTGTTGTGGACAAGCCCTTTTTGCTGCATGCGAACGGCTGCAACCCCGGCGTGGCGGACCTGAACTGCGTCGCTGAGGTGCGGGAGAAGGTACGGCTGACGATCGGGGATGCGATCTCGTCGGTGTACGACGGTGGACCGGGCTTTCATCCCGAGCGGCTGTGGTTCCCGAACGCCCTGGTGGTCGGCGAGGACCGGGTGGCGGTGGATCACACGGCGTGGGGGATGATCGAAAAGCAACGCGCGGCTGTGGGCGTGCCGACGCTTGAAGCCGCGGGGCGCAAGCCGAACTACATTGCCACGGCGGCGGACGGGGCGCACCGGCTGGGAACCTGCGATCCGGAACGCATACGGCTGGTTGAAGTGTAGAGGCGCGGCCGCGGATGGAGCGGCGGCAGGAGGATCCGGGCGCGTGTCCAGTCAGCATGCGCGACGGGTGGGGAACACCGCCGGGGAACGGACACGGAGGGCAGCGATGAGCGACGACGACAAGAAACTCGTGCGGCTGGATGCGGAGGACGCGACGCCGGGCATGACGCGACGGGAGGCTTTGCTGCAGTTGCTACGCGCGGGCGGAGTAGCGGCGGGTGCGGCCGGCGCGGCGTTCTGGTTGAGCGAACGGAGCCGGCGGCCGGTTGCGGGACAAGCCGAGGCGGCGCGGCGCGATCATCGCGTGGCGGCCAGCGCCGAGTGGCCCGCGCTGACGGTGGTGCAGAACGGCGAGCCGCGGGAGCTGGCGGAGCAGGCGATTACGAATCTGGGCGGAATGGGCCGGTTCGTGAGCAAGCAGGACGTAGTGGTGCTGAAGCCGAATATTGCCTGGGACCGCACGCCGGAGCAGGCGGCAAATACGAATCCGGATCTGGTGGCGGCGGTCGTGCGGCAGTGCTGGCAGGCGGGCGCGAAGCGCGTGATTGTGACCGATGTGAGCTGCAACGAGCCGCGGAGGTGCTTCCAGCGCTCGGGGATTCAGGCCGCGGCGCGGGCCGAGGGCGCGGAGGTGATTCTGCCCGATCCCGATCGTTTTCGCGAAGTGGATATGGGCGGAGTGGTGTTGAAGAACTGGCCAGTCTTCGCGCCGTTTCTGGAGGCCGATAAGCTGATCAATCTGCCCATCGCGAAGCATCATGCGCTGACGGGCGCGACGCTGGGGATGAAGAACTGGTATGGGATTCTGGGAGGACAGCGCAATCGGCTGCACCAGCAGATTCACCAGAGCCTGGCGGATCTGGCGAGTTTTATGCTGCCGACGTTGACGTTTCTGGACTGCTACCGGGTGCTGCTGCGCAACGGGCCGACGGGGGGCAATCTGGAGGACGTGGCGCTGAAGAAGACCCTGATTGCGGGAACCGATCCGGTGGCGATCGACGCCTATGCGGCCAAGGCGTACTGGAATCTGGATGCCGGGCAGATGCCTTATCTGGCGATGGCGGCGGCGCGAGGGTTGGGAACGGTGGACTTTGCATCGCTGCCCGTGAAGGTGAGCCAACTGAGCTAGAGCCAGAGAAGGATTCCTCGATTGAAAATACAGGCTGCGCGGAGCGGGGGCGCAACGT
>JAJXXG010001161.1 GCA_021781255.1 Acidobacteriota bacterium | reverse complement strand
GCTGACGGCTGAGATGGCAGTAACCCGGCTGCGGCGGCGCACCGGCTGCGGAGCGGGAACCGCGAGCAGGCTGGCGATCTCGCGCAACTCGGCGCGGGCATGTCCTATGGCAGCCGCGACGGAATCGCGGCGCTTGCTTTCCTGTGCTGGAGGTGGCAATGGAGCCGCCTGCTCCTGGCGCTTGCCGGGACGGCGCTGTTCCTGATCAAGGACGGAGCGCGCGCCTGCGAGAGTGTAGCCCTCAGCGTGAACCAGGCGCTTGATCTCCAAGGCCAGTTCGACGTCGCGGCGGCGATAGAGGCGCTGGCCGGTTCCGCTTTTATTGGGTTTCAACTGAGGGAACTGCGACTCCCAGAAGCGCAGGACATATGCTTCAACGCCGCACAGACGCGCCACATCGCCGATCTTGAAGTAGAGACGATCGGGGATCTGCGGTGGCTCGTAGGCGCGCTTCCGGTTGAGCTGCGTAGCCATAAAAAGTCCGCGAGGAGGCCGTCGGGACGGGGGAAATCCTCGCTCTACACGCAGTATAGGACAGGAATTTCGCAGTTTAGTAAGCGAAATTGCAGTACAAATCAAGGTTCGCAGAGGAAAACCGCGTCGAATTAGGGTATTTGTCCTTCAGGCGAAGTGCGCGGAGGGCCGATCTCGTGAGGAAATCGGGCTGTGGGCACCGCAGCGCGGGCGTATGTGGGAGACAGGCAGCGGCCGGATGCAAACTTACATGGATGCAAGCTCGCATCCGGCCGCTGCGATTTCACGCGATTACGGTTGCGGCTCTACGGACGTTCCAGGGCCGGGCGGGCGGTTGAACCTTCAGGCGCGGCGCGCAGGTATTGCCTGGGCCAACTGACGGACTCGCCCAGCGCCAGCGCGGCATGGAGCGGCCAATAGGGATCGCGGAGCTCGGCGCGGGCCAGCAGGACCAGGTCGGCTTCTCCGCTGCCGACGATGGTATTGGCCTGGATGGGATCCGTGAGGAGCCCGACGGCGGCAGTGGGAATGCCGGTTTCGCGGCGAATCCTGGAGGCAAAGCCGACCTGATAGCCGGGAGCAACGGGAATCTTCTGGTGCGGCACGAGGCCTCCGGAAGAACAATCGACCAGATCGACGCCATGATCGCGCAAGTGCGGCGCCAGCTCGACGGACTCATCCGCGGTCCAGCCGCCCTCGGCCCAGTCGGTAGCGGAGATGCGCACGAACAGCGGCAAACGCTCCGGCCAAACCTGACGCGCAGCCTCAACAACCTCAAGGAGGAGACGGATGCGATTGTGGAAGCTTCCACCGTAAGCGTCGGAGCGATGGTTTGCGAGCGGCGAGAGAAACTCGTGAAGCAGATAGCCGTGCGCGGCGTGCACCTCAACAAAATCGAAGCCGGCTTCAAGAGCGCGGCGGGCGGCGCTACGAAAGGCCTCGACCACTGCGGTAACGCCTGGCCCGTCAAGGGCGGCGGGAACCGCATAGTCGTCCGGCGCGAAGGCGATGGCGCTGGGCGCGACCGGCTGCCATCCGCCATCGGCAGGCAACACAAGGCCTTGTCTGGCGAAGGGCGAAGCGGTGCTGGCCTTGCGGCCGGCGTGGGCGAGCTGCAATCCGATGCGGGAGCCCTGGGAGTGAACGAACTCAACGATGCGGCGCAGGCTGGGGATATGGTCGTCTTTCCAGATGCCGAGATCGGAGGGCGAGATGCGGCCCTCGGGGAGGACGGCAGTAGCCTCGACAATTACGAGACCGGCGCCACCCTGCGCACGGCTTCCGAGATGAACGAGGTGCCACTCGCCGGCAAAGCCGTCTTGACTCGAATACTGGCACATGGGCGAGACGCCGATGCGGTTGGGAAATTCGACCGAGCGGAGCCTGAAAGGAGAAAAGAGCGGAGCTGTCATAGGTCTTTGGATGAGTGCGCCACTGATTCGGTGCTGATTGCGGGTCAAATTTATTCCGCGATTTACACGGCGGAGTGAACGGGGCATGCAGGACATGAGTGCCGCGTCAGGCCGGGGGAAGAGACCGCGCAATGCTTGCAGTATCGAGCAGCGATGAGACCAGGGCCAGCGGGAGGCCCACAACGTTGAAGTAGCAACCCTCGATGCGTGAAATCCAGCGGGCGGCGCGGCCCTGAATGGCGTAGGCGCCGGCTTTGTCCATGGGCTCACCGGTGGCAACGTAGGCGGCGATGTCAGCGTCGGAGAGCGAGAGGAAGCGCACGGCGGTGACTTCGGCCGCGACCTGAACTCCGCCGGCAGTGACCAGGGCAACACCGGTGACAACGCGGTGGGTACGGCCCGAGAGCAGACGCAACATGCGCGCGGCATCGGCTGCATCTTCCGGCTTGGCGAGAATGGCACGGTCGACGGTAACGGTGGTATCGGCGCCGAGCACGGCCAGAGAGGAGGACGTATGTTCCGGAGGAAGTTGATCCGGCGTGACGCCGCCAGCGAGTTGCCCGTAGACCACCTCGGCTTTTTCGCGAGCCAGGCGCGTGACGTAGGCGATGGGATCTTCGCCGGGAAGCGGATCTTCAGGAATGTGCGCGGGATGGACTCCAAAATGGTAGCCGGCCTGCAAGAGCAGATCGCGGCGACGGGGCGAGGCGGAGGCGAGGACCAGCATGATGGCATTATGGCAGGCCCGGCATGACGGCTCAGAGCGCGTTTAAACTAAGAGAAGGCGGCGGAACTGGTGCAATTGGCGGTATTCGCGCTACAGGCAGAGTTAGACCGACGCCGGAACGGAACGGTTTTGCCGCACGACGGGCCCAAAAGGCCAAAGAAAGATAAAAAGGGGCGCGGCACAGAATAGATTGCCGGCTCCGGATAAGGTATTCATGCACTTCAATTTCGATTTTTCGTCGGCCCAGGTTCTGTGGACTCTGACCTTTGCGGCGCTGCTGGTGCTGCTGGTGGTGCTGCTGGGTCGCGATCGTGTACGGCGATTCCCGTGGTTCACAACCTCCATGACCCTGCTGGCTCTGCGCATGTTGACGAGCAGGCTGCTTTATCGACGGCTGGCGATGGTGGTTTCAGAAGAGATCTTTCTGACGATGGCCGATTTAGCCTCGATTGCCGCGGTGCTGGTGGCGGTGGAGATAGCGCGGCGAGCGTTTACAACGGCCGGAAGCAGACGCTGGATTGTGGGAGCGGCAGCGGTACTGGCAGTAGGCGGCGGGGTAGTGGCCTTGTGGGGCCCGTGGCCGGCGTACAAGACACTATTGGCCGGCTCTAACATTTCGGTTCTGCGCGTGATGGAGCTGTTTGCGCAGAAGACCGATCTGCTGGCCAATGTTCTGATGATTCAAGTCGGTCTGCTGGTGGTGATTTTTGGCCGGTATTTCAAGGCAAACTGGCACAGCCAGGTGCAGCAGGTTGCGATTGGCCTTTCCATGGCATCGGTGACCGATCTGACAATCCGGGGCACGCTGCAGTACGTCGCGCTGCATACCACCATCCACAGCCAGGCTGACTACAAGCGCGTGATGGGGCTGATCAATACACTGAACAACGCCAACAGCATTGTTTTTCTTGTGGCGCTGGTATGGCTGATCGCCTGCCTGTGGATTGACGAGCCGGAGATGGAAAGCAGGGCTTAGGGCATATCGCCCTCGAGCCCGATGAAGCGGTGTTGTGGGCGGATTCAGGCCGAAGACCAGCTAACCGCTAAATATGGCAGCTTGCGAGACCGCGCTTTTCGAGATAGCGCTGGTGGTACTCTTCCGCGCGCCAGAAGGTCTGCGCGGGAACGATCTGGGTGACGATGCGTTTGGGCTTGAAGCGCCCCTCCGCAGTGAGGCGATCGATTTTGACGCGCGCCTGCTCTTCCTGCTGCGGTGAATGAAAGAAGATGACGGAGCGGTACTGTGTGCCCCAGTCCGGGCCCTGGCGGTTGAGGGTTGTGGGATCGTGGAGCTCGAAGAAGGCATCGAGCAGTTGCTCGAATGTAACCTTCAGGGGATCAAAGTCGAGCTCGACCACTTCGGCGTGGCCGGTCTGATCAGTGCACACATCGTTGTAGGTGGGCCTGTCGAGTGATCCGCCCTCGTAGCCGACTGCGGTTGCCGTCACACCGGGCATCACTGCGAGCGCGGCCTCCACGCCCCAGAAACATCCTGCTCCAAATGTCGCCTTTTCGACGCTCATGGAATGTAAGATGCGAGAAAGCCGGTTTTGGCTTCCAGTAGCGGAGCGGCGAGAGCTTGAGCCATTCTTCGAAGCTCCAGCCACAGGCCGCGAGGGTCAAACGGTGGCGGGGGGAGCATGCGCATCTGTCAACGATGCGAAAAACTGCGCGTCGCCGGCCGCAATCTCAACTGAGCGGCGCAAGATGCTTTGTGTTCTGGTAGGTATAGACGATGCGGTGCACCACGGTAAAGGTGGACAGCACGGCCAGAACCCAGAGAACGGGAGCCATGACGCCCCAATGGTTGAAGAGCGCGCCGAGCAGGATGAGCACGATGCGCTCGGGCCGCTCCATAAAACCGACCTTGCACTGGCCGATGAGAGCCTCAGCGCGAGCGCGAGTGTAGCTGACCATGAGCGAGGTGACCATGACGAAGGCCACCAGGACCACGTAGCGGAAACGGTTGATGCGGCCGTAGTAGACAAGGAGGCCAAAGAAGAGCACAACGTCGGAGTATCTGTCGATCACCGAGTCAAAAAACGAACCGAAGACGGTGACCATGTTGGTGCGGCGGGCAACGCGGCCATCGACCATGTCAAAGATGCCGGCTCCGAAGATGACCAAGCCGGCGAAGAAGAACATGCGATCGCCGTTGGCGGCGTTGGCGTGGCCGAAGAGAAATGCGGCGGCGATGTTGATGACCAGACCGATGAAGGTGAGGACGTTGGGCGAGATGCGGGTGAGCGCCAGCCCATGCACGATGCGGTCGAGCAGCCATCCGCAGGCACGGCCAAAAGC
>JAJXXG010001031.1 GCA_021781255.1 Acidobacteriota bacterium | reverse complement strand
CGAAGACGGGCACACGTGGTTTGCGGATGCCTACAACTTCGGGTGGTGGTCTGCCTTGTTTCGCACGTGCGAGGGATACCATTCGGTGTTTGCGCGTCTTGGGGCGGCGCTCGCGCTTCTTGTACCCTTGGCTTTTGCCCCCCTGGTGCTCAACCTGATTGCAATCTCCGTACAGGCGCTCCCCGTCAATCTCTTGCTTTCGTCTCGTTCTTCGGTGTGGGGCAGTTTGCGTTTCCGCGCCCTTCTGGCGGGAATTTATCTGGCATCGCCGAGTTGCTTTGAATTAGACGGAACCATTACCAATTCGCAATGGCTGCTGGCCTTGTGCGCGTTCCTTCTGCTTGCGGCATCGCCCCCGCAGGGAATCTCAGGGCGGCTGTTCGATATATCCATTCTTCTGCTCTGCGGGTTAACCGGACCCTTCTGCATCTTCCTAACTCCCATTGCGGTTTTCCTCGCATGGAGGCATCGCGAGCGGTGGCGCTGGGCAACGGCCGGTCTTCTGGCCGCGACCGGCCTTATCCAGGCGTGGAGCCTGTTCAGCGGTGGATATGCCAGCCGGCCTCATGTTCTCCTTGGCGCCAGTCCCGCGATGCTCGCACGCGTGCTTGCGGGCCAGCTCTATCTTGGAACACTTCTCGGAAGCAACACGGCGGCGGTGCGCCCCGGCATTGGGCCATTCATCGTATTTACATGCATTGCCGTTGCTGGAACGATCTTTGCCGTTATCTGTTTTCTCAAATCGTCGTGGGAGATGAGGCTCTTCGTTCTTTTTTCTGCCGCGATCCTGGCCGGGGGGCTCATTGCCCCCGCGCCCGGCCCACTCGCAGAAACGGATCGATGGTGGTTGGAGCTGCTGTACGGTGCCGGTGTCCGCTATTGGTTTTTCCCGGACCTCGCGCTGGCATGGTTGATTCTGTACTGTACGCAGAGCCGGAGGCAGGTTCTTCAGGCCGTCTCGGTCCTCCTGCTATGCATTCTGTGCTTTGGCATTGCGATTCGCTGGGAGATTCCGGCCTTCCGGGATGCGCATTTCGCGGAATATGCCAAGAGTTTTGAAGCCGCGCCGCCGGGGACGGTCATGGTCATCCCGATAAACCCGGAAGGCTGGAAGATGCGGCTCGTCAAGCACGCATCCCTTCGATGATCCTCAGCGGTAAGATTTCTTTAGCACGGAATTCGACGGGCAAACCGTTGGCTCTCAGTCTATTCTCCAGAGTTCAAAACGGTCGTACTTGCTTTCTCCAAATCCCCACAGCCAGAATCCAGAATTATTGGAGTAGAGTCCTATTCCAGATCCCATGGTTCTTCCGAACCGATACTTGTGGGAAATAGCTTCCACGAGTGTTCGATGCGGGAAGCGCGCAAGCGGCGAATGCTCTCCCTTCGCGAACACGTCCACCACCAGCAGATCTCCTGGCTTTGGTTGAGGGCCGCCCGGGAATGTGAGTGTTGCCCCATCCAGAGGCGCATACCAATATGACCAGTACTGTCCGGGGAACCATACTCGTTCGCCTGCTGCAACGTGCGGCGAAATTAATTGATGCAAGGCGTCCCGGCCAAACTCCGCAAACTCCGCGTCTGAGCGGAGGATCAGAATCGAATAGCCGGTGCTGGCGACAATCAGAATAATCGCTGCGGCTCGGGCTACGCGGACCGGAAAAGCCTCCATCAGCCGGAAGCAGAGGAGAATGATGGCCGGCAAGCAGGGAAGCAGATACTTGATGGGAAGTTGAACATAGTAGACGGCGGGAAGAGGCATTAGAAGCCAGAGCACCAGGAAGAGACCGCGATGATCGCGCCTCTTCCATGCTTCGAAAAACAGGCTGACCAGCGCACCGCAGCCGAGAACCGGGAGGAATTGGAGCCACTGGTACCAATGGAAAAACCAGGGAATAATTGCGATCTCGAACACGACGATAACCATCCCCAGTCGCCTGTTTTTCAAACGGTTCGCCAGCCAGCAGGCGGCCAAGGGTAGAGGAAACGCGAGGTACAGCAGATATGAAAAAAGATTTTTGATTATATGCCGCGACCCCGCGACGAGGGGGAGGGGACTGATGACCACGTTATGCTCGCGAAGAGCGAGGATGATTGCAGCCAATAGAGCAGAGCCCGCGACGACCGGAATCCAAAGCCATAGTTTGCGGCGGATTTGATCCAGAATCTCTCTGGGATTCATGCTTTCGAGCAGAAAAAATGCCGCGAGCGGAAGAAGAAGCACGAGGTGTGGCCGCGCAAAGCCGGCCAGGCCCAACGCGAAAGCGGCCACCGCGCCTTGGCTCCATTCCCGCTCGGCCTTCCATGCAGCCAACCGTTCCATTGCCACCAGCGCCAGGGCCGTCGCAAGGATATCGGGCATTGCGGTGCTGGCCATGGGGAGAAAAGGAGGGACGGCCACCAGAAGCAGAGCGCCGGCGATTGCATACCTTCGGTTCCAACCGAGCCGTAGGATAAGTGACGTCATCGCCAGGACCGCAATCCACACAAGCACCAGTTGCGTTAAATGTGCCATCCACTCGTGGGCGCCGCTCAGAATTGTGGGCACCAGCACATAACCTTGCGCTACCTGCCCCATCAAGGGATTTCCAGACGCGAATTGATAGGCTTTCTTGCAGTCAAGATTGGTGTTCCAGCAAATGTTGAAATCCATGGGATGCGCCGGGTGCTTGACGATCTGCCGCGCCATTGTGAGAAACCACGGATCGTCTATGAGGAAAGGCTTGTTCAGGTATGGGAGGAGGCAAACGGTGGCGAGAAGCAACGCCGGCCACGCGCATGCCAGCACGGCGATTGACGAGGCCGTCTGTTTTGAGTCGCGATCCATTGCGGCTCTTCCGGACTCTCTCGTCATGTTCTCCTGCTTAGGTGCAATTAAACTCATCATCGGACACATTCCAGAATCAGGTGTGTGTAGGGAATGCGCAAGAGATCGTGGCGTACGCTTGGCATGATCTCGCTGAATACCTGAGACGCGATTCCCACGTACTCCCGCTCGCTCCTTACGTATCCTCCCCGGTCTCTTGCCAACAACCACCGCGCGGCGGGGGACTGATCGTCGGTCCATACACCATCAAAGGTAACCAGCTTGCCGCCCGGCTTTAGAGCATCGTGCGCAATTTGAAACAGTTTTCGGGCTTCTGCATCTTCGAGATGGTGCACGATCCCGAGCGCCAGCACCACGTCAAAGCTCTGCTCTTTGGCGAGTGAGAATTGACTCACTCGTTCGCAGACAAAGTGTGCGTTTGGAAAACGCCTCTTGGCCATTTCGATGTATTCGGGACTTAGATCGAATCCTAAATAATCCGACGGTGGCAGGTAACTCACGATGGTCCCTGGTCCGCACCCGATTTCAAGAATTCGGGCGCCGGCTATTGGCCGAACATAGTCGTTTACCAAAACTTTGGCGACGGCAGGTCCGCCAACCATCGTCCACCACAATTGGTAAACGGCCGGTATGGCCAATACGGAACGAATGGATTGAATCACTATTGCGTGCTCCTGTTGTAGAAATTGAGCACGGTCCCGGCAACTTCATCCACGTCCCGATCGCTCAAATCATAGTACATCGGCAGGCGAACCAGCCGGCTGCTGATATCGTCCGTTACCGGCAGATCCGGCTGCGGCGCGCCGAGAGATGTCGCGAAGGGCGAGGAATGGAGCGGCACATAATGAAAAACCGCCAGGATGCCCGCCTGGCGCAGATGCGCGATGAGCGCTGTGCGCTCTTCGAGATTAGCTGCCAGCAGATAGAACATGTGGTAATTCGGCGTGCAATGCTGGGGCGTGAACGGCATGCGTATCGGGCCGTTCTCGGCGAGGGGCGCGAGCATGCCGGCATAGCGGAGCCAGATCTCCCGGCGCCGTGCGGTGATCTTCTCCATATTTTCAAGCTGGCCAAGCAGGAAGGCGGCCAACATGTCTGACAGTGCGTAGGACGAGCCGATATCCACCCAAGTGTACTTGTCCACCTGCCCGCGCATGAACTGGCTGCGGTTGGTGCCCTTCTGGCGCAGGATCTCAGCACGGCTCTCAAGAGCAGGGTCGTTGATCGTCAACGCTCCGCCTTCTCCGCACGAGAAGTTCTTGGTTTCATGAAAACTGTAGCAGCCCATTTGGCCGATGGCGCCGAGCCACTGGCCTTTGTATTTTGCGAAGACACCCTGTGCCGCATCCTCGGCAACCAGCAAGTGATGACGCCGGGCGATCGCCATGATCTCATCCATCTCGCAGCCCACACCGGCATAATGGACCGGGAAGATCGCCCGCGTGCGCGGCGTGATCGCGGCTTCGATCAGCCGCTCGTCGATATTCAGCGTGTCCGGCCGGATATCCACGAACACCGGTGTTGCGCCCCGCAGCACAACCGCGTTGGCGGTGGAGACGAAGGTAAAGGATGGAAGAATCACCTCGTCGCCTGGGCCGAGGTCGCAGAGCATCGCCGCCAGCTCCAGCGCAGCCGTGCAGGAAGTGGTCAGCAATATACGCCGCGCGCCGAAGCGATCCTCCATCAACTTCTGCGCGCGCCGGGTGAACGGGCCATCGCCGCTGGCATGACCGCCCGCAACGGCTTGGCCGACATAGATAAGCTCGGAGCCGACGATGGACGGTTTGTTGAACGGGATGTGGATATTCATACGGCTGAGTGATCGAAAAGCAGTGACAGCGAAGGGATGAATTCTTGAATGATCATGGTGCTAACAGCCTCAGTGCTCCAAATGACCTGTGTTCATTTGTATTTCACCAATTGACAATAGAGCCGGCCCAGGAGTATCCAACTCCAAAACCCAAAAGCATAAGGCATTGACCCTTGCTGATTTTTCCCGAGTCCGCAAGATCCTTCAATAGGATGGGAATCGTGGAAGACACTGTATTTCCACAGTGATCCATCTTCAAGGGCAGTTTATCGTCGGG
>JAJXXG010000913.1 GCA_021781255.1 Acidobacteriota bacterium | reverse complement strand
CGGAAAGCTCGTCTACGCCGCAGGCACTCCCGCCCAGCCACAAATCTCCCGCGCCCCAACGTCTCCTCGTTCCTCTGCGCAAAGGGCGAGAACCCACCAAACTGGTGCCGCAACCGGCCCGCTCACCGGCACCCTGACCGTCACTGACTTTGCCCTCAGCGGCGGCGGCCTCAGCCAGCCCATTAAAGCGCCAAAGATGACGCTGGAACCGGTTGCAGCCCCGCAAGGCTCGCCTCAGGCGCTCGCCGGCGCCGCCTCCATCCCCGCCGGCGGTGCCGTTCCACTCACATTCACGGTACATTTCTCGCTGTCAGGCTATGAGGTCGCCGCGCGCGGCCAGGCCAGCTTTGCCCGAGCCCGCGAGATCGCCCACGCAGCCGGCATTCCGCAAACCGCGGCCCTCGAATCCCTCGCCGGTGACCCCCTCACCGTAGACCTTACCGCCGAAGGTCCTTGGATTCCTGCCGAAGAAACCCCGCTGATCAACCTCTCTCCGGCTCAAGCCATCAGTCCTTCATCGCCCGCCGGGCCGCATTCCTCAACCGGCACCCCCGCTGCCGATGCCCTCACCGGGACCGTCACTTTGCGCAGCGCCAACCTGAAGGCCGATTATCTGGCCAACCACGTGACCATCGCCGAGGCAACGCTGCACCTCGACAGCGGCAGCCTCCGCTGGGACCCGGTTGCTTTCTCCTACGGCCCGGTCAAGGGCACGGCAAGCCTCACCCTGACCCCAAGTTGCCCCGCGCAGATTCCGCCGCAGCCCTGCCCTGCCCAATTCCAAATGCACTTCGCCGATCTCGACGCAGCCGCCTTTCAAACCGCCCTGCTCGGCGCAAAAGTAAAGGGCACGCTGCTCTCCGACCTCATTGACCGCTTCCATCCCTCGTCGGCGCCGCCGTGGCCGCAGCTTCAGGGCACCGTCACGGTTGATTCGCTCGCTCTTGGTCCAGCAACGCTCCACGCGGTTTCGGCCGCGGTCCGCATTCTTCCCGCCGGAGCTGAAATCACCAGCCTGGTTGCCGGCCTTCTCGGCGGCCATATTCACGCCACCGGCTCGCTCTTGAGGCCCGCCAGCGATCAAGACAAGCCGGCCTACACTTTCGAGGGCCAATTCCAGAATCTCAGCGCCCCGTCAGTGGGGGCGCTGCTTGGCCTCCGCTGGGCCGGCGGCGGCTTCAACGGCAACGGCAAAATCGAGCTTTCCGGCTATTCCGCCAGCGATCTGGCCGCTTCAGCCAAGGGCACTCTCCACTTCGAGTGGCGCAACGGAGCCATGGGCAATCAGCCCTCCAAATCATCCAAGGCCGGAGTGGTTCCCGCGGCTCTTGGCCGCTTCAGCCGCTTCACCGCAGACGCCTCCATCGCCAACGGCGCCATTGTTCTCGCCCGGAATGAGGTCATCTCAGAAACCAGAAAAAAGTCTGTCGAAGCCAGCGTCGCCTTCGGCAACCCGCCCAAAGTGGAGTTCGGCTCTCCAAAAGAAACCGCGCCGAAGCGGCAAGAGTAGTTCCGCCCAAGTCGAGAGTGCAACCACTGAGCAACTCTTCCTCGTCTAAGGAAAGAGCCGCCCGGCATTCAGGACTATGCAAAGAGCGGCACAGAGATTGCTTTCGCTCCTGGAACCTGCGCAAAATAGACTGGGAGTCGAGCAATCGGGCATATATCCTCTCAAGGTCTGGCGGGCAAAATGAAAGTTCTGGTTCCATCAACGAGCCTCGTGAACGGCGATCGCGTAGCCATCGTCGGCGGCGGCCCTGCCGGTTCGTTCTTCGCCATCCATCTTCTTCGCGAAGCCCGGCAACTCGATCGAAAGGTTGAGGTCGTTATCGTCGAGAAGCGCCGTCCGTCCGACCTGAACTTCGAGAGCTTTCAATGCCGGGGATGCAACTACTGCGCAGGCCTCATCTCGCCGAGGCTGAACGAGGTGCTCACCGAGTCCGATATCGCAGTTCCGGAAGAGATTGTCCAGGAGCGGATTGACTATGTGTGGATCCAGGGACAATGGAAGAACTTCCGTCTTCGAGTGCCCGATCACCAGCGGATGTATTCCGTGTACAGAGGGTCGCTGCCCGGCAAGAGAAATGGCAGGCCGGATGGGTTCGATGGGTTTCTGCTCGGTGAAGCAATCAAGGAAGGCGCGCGCCTGCTGTGTGGCGATGTGCAGGGGATTTCTTACGATGCGTCCGGGAAGCCTGTCCTCGCCCTGAGGCAGCTATCGGGAGAGAATATCTCGCTCGCAGCCAGTTTCGTGGGTATCGCGACCGGAATCAATCCGCACTATGGCCTGAATGATAGTGCCGATACGCTCATCGCCTCGATCAAGCAGATGAATCCGTCGTTCGTTCCCGGGCAGACGCGGAGAGCTCTCATCTTCGAACTCGACGTGGGCGAGGAGTTTCTCGAACGCAATATGAACCAGGAGATCTACTTTATCGAGTACGGCTCGAAGCATCTCGCACTGGAGCATACGGCGCTTATTCCCAAGGGCAGATTCTTAACCGTCGCCATGATCGGTAGGTGCGTGGATGAAGCGAACCTGCCGCAGGACAGCCGGCGGCTGATTCGCGAATTTCTGACCCTGCCGCAGGTTGACCGCATCCTGCCCGGCATCGCAGCGGCGCCTTATGCGTGTATTTGCGCCCCCAGAATGACCGTGGGCACAGCGGCGTCTCCTTTTGGCGACCGGTTTGCCGTAATCGGGGACGCAGTAGGGTCGCGATTGAACAAGGACGGCCTCTACTCGGCCCACGTAACGGCCAGCACGTTGGCGCACACAGTGCTCCATGAGGGAGTCGACCGGCAGGCCATCGCACGCGGATACGGAAAGACCGTCAGGTGGCTTGTGGGCGACAACCGCGCCGGACACATCGTATTTGCCGTGAGCCGGGCTGCCTTCGCCATGCCGGTGATGAGCCGCATCATGTACCAGGCGTTCGCTACCGAATACAAGGTGCGGGACGAGGGGAGCCGGCCGCTAAGCGGGATGCTCTGGAAGATCGCCAGCGGAACGGCCGACTACAGGGAAGTGCTTCGGGAGATGCTCAGTTGGAGCGTGCTGCGATCCTTTCTGGTGGGCGTTGCGGTCACGTTGCGGAACGTGACCGTGGAGTCGATCCTGGGCATGAAATGGGGAGAATATGGCCGCTTTCCGGCCGTCGTGGCCATGGAGAAGCGCGAAGCCATCAAGGAGGCGCTCGCCGCCAAACTGGAAATGCAGCTGGACCCATCGCCAGACTTTGAGCGCATGTACTCGATCAAGATCCGGGGCTCGGAGACTGAGATCATGGAGCAACTCGCCAAGTATGGCCAACCCGACAGCAGATTCCTCAAGCTCCGATTCGTCCACATGCAGCAGATTCAGGGAACGCCTAACGAAGAGGGATCGGTGATTCAATATAGAATCCCATTCCTGCACCTGGGCGCCGAACTGCACCTGACCAAGAAAGTGCGTCTTGAAACCCTGCTCTATCAGGCAGACGAGCGGCTCGTGAACCGCGGCAAACTCATCTTCGACATTACGCCCACCCGCGACGGAAATCGCAGGCTTTGCATTTATGCGGCGTTCGACTACAAGAAAGGCAAAAATTTCGCGAGCCGGCTGATGTGGAGGAGCGGTAGATTCCTGTTCCCCGAGTTCGTGCACGATGTGGTGTGGAACCATGCCCTTTGCACAATGAAGGAAGATGTCGAGCGGGGGCATGATCGCGACGCGTGGGGCAGCGGTGCCGTGCCGCCGGATGCCCAACCGTTTCCGCAGTTTGCACAGAAAGGGTGAGAGCGCACAAGCTCAACTCATCCGCTATTCCTGACCCGCTGCTTCCTGGTCCCCATTTCTCAAGCGGGTTATCTGATTAACTGACCATGGCGATTGCTGTCCGCTTGCTTTACTCGTTCGCCTCAATACGCCGCCCGTGCGCATCTTGAACCGGCCTCGTGTTCATTCTGAAGAGGTCCGCGAAGGAGCGTAACTGCGCGCGGCTGATGCTCAATTCCTGCTCGAAGACGAACCAGCGAACCCCCTCGGTGCAGGGGGGCGTCAGCTCCGAGCCCATGTAGGTCCAGTAGCCGGGATCGCCGGGCAACAGGCCGCGCGCGTTCACCAGATCGGCCACTTTTTCGGTTGTGCCCGGCTTCGTGGGCAGGTGCTCCCAAAGCGTAGCCAGCGTGGCGTTGGGAAAGCCGCTATCCTGGTTCAGCCTCACGGCAACAATGGCCACCTTGCCGTCCTCGCTGCGGTGCACCAGGTCCGCCTCCATGTCGTCGAGCTTGCCCTTTACCGAATGTTCGCTGGGGTGGTGGAAATCGATCTCCACAAGCTGGTAGCGCACGCCGGCGGCCACCATGAAACTGCCGGGATTGACGCGGGCCACGATGCCGTTGCCCGTATTTTCGAGCGTCATCGACCCGGAGATGTAGTGGATCTCGATGGGCTTCAGATTCTTGTTGAGCCGCGCCTCACGAATGTTGATGGGCGACTGCTCGTGGCCTTTGGAGCAGGCCCGGTACGCCGGGTCGAGCTTGCCCCACACCAACGGGCCAGTCTTTCCGTTGTAGCTCCAGGAAGCGGTGTTCTGCGCGGCGCAGACGGTGGCAAAACCGAATATGAGAGCAGCGATTGCATGAAAGCGCATGGGCTTCTCCGTCAAATTAGGACGCATGAGCATCCGGGAGCATTCTAAGCTATCAGCGTGGAGATATGGAAAAGCAAAGGGATCTGGCGCTCACGACAGATCCCTTTGTTCTTGCTGTATTTTCAATCCGGGCCAGACGCCCGGGCCCCCGCACTCCGCTGACTTGCCGGCTTGCCGACGCGCTACTTTGTCGCCGCGCCCACGCCCGCCTGCTCGGCCAGCTTCGCAGCCTTGTCCGTCGCCTCCCAGGTAAACTCGGGCTCGGTGCGGCCGAAGTGGCCGT
>JAJXXG010000405.1 GCA_021781255.1 Acidobacteriota bacterium | reverse complement strand
TTCCCTCTGCCTTCCTCAGGCGGGTAATTGCCAAAATACTAACCGTCTCTTTGGATCAGTTCTAGCCGGGCCCATCAACACAATACTCGAACAATCGATCCGCTGGTTACTGCCTTTACTGGCCACTGTCTGCCATGTGCAGCTCTGGGCCATCTTCAGATTTACATGAGCCTGTATTCCACCAAAGCCTCAGGCTCATTTGTCTTTTTAATAGCTACACGGGAAATCCAGATCGAATGTTTCATGTTGTTCGTCCCCGCGGTAAAAGGCCTTTCTTGGCCCTCTACTAACCCGTAGTATAGGAATGCCGCAACGAGTCGATTGTGTTACAGCATCATGGGACACTATCGAGACATCGAGCCGGGAACGGACAAACTTGCTTTGAGACGAAGCGCGCTTTGAAAGAGGGACAGGTCGCGATCTGCGTGCTGCCATCGGTTAAGCAGCTCATTAATCCACCGCTGCGCAGCCACGCGGTTGCCCGCCTGTCGATTGTCGGCGGCAAGAAGAAAGTACGCTTGCGCAAGGCGTGTTGCCGGTTCCCAGTCCAGGATGGGCATGTCGCCCTTGCGCAGGAATTGCTCGTACCAGTCGATGGCGCGTGCCGGATCTGCTGACTTCTGGTAGCAATGCGCCAACGCCTCTCGGGTGAGAATAGCCGCGCTGCTGCCGTCGTCCGGGTTTGGCGGCTTCAGCCACTGTAGTGCGCCCTTTGTGTCGCCGGATGCCAGAGCCACCTCGGCCTGCAGAAGGTTGCCGAAGGCCACCTCTTCCTCGTTGCGTGGATTCACACGCGGCAGGGCGGAATCGAGCAGAGTACGGGCCTTTTCCACGGCGCCTGCCCTCGCATAGGCCTGGCCCAACAACGCGCTGTATTGCACATTCATGGGCAGCGACTTCAGATGCATCTCGATCTGATCGAGCTGCGCGATTGCCTCTTTGGTTTGGCCTTCACCTGAAGCAACGGCCGCCAGCATGAAATGGATACGGGCAATGGAAAACGGATCGCTCGATCGGCGGAGCGCGAGGAGAAACCGTTGCCTGGCGCTGAGATAATGCCCGTGGTAAAGACCAAGGATGGCCAGTGAGCGCTCAGCATCCGCAAAGGTTTCCGCTTCGCTTAGCTGGTCGGTCCAGGTCTGTACGGCCTTTGCTTCCTCTCCATTCTGCACGAGCGTGAGCCCGTAGGACCGGCTCATGCTGCCAATCGTCAACAGGTGCGGATCGAGTGCGAACGCTCTTTGGTAGGCTGCTACCGACTGCGGCCACTGCGCAAGGTCGGCGCGGGCCGATGCCATCTCAATAAAAAGCCCTGGATCATCTGAGTGTTGGCTTGCAAGCTCATCGTATATGGCGAGAGACTCTCTCGCGTGACTGTGCATGCGAAGCAGCCGTGCATAGCTGTAGCGTGCGATCCAGTCTCCAGGATATTGCTGAAGATACTCGCTGTAGAGCTGGAGCGCGTCGCCGATGCGGCCCTGACTTTCTGCGTAACGCAGTCCAATCCAGGAGCGCTCGCGCGAGGTGGTTCGCGCAGGAAGCGCCAGCGCCCGCTGAAACTCCTGTTCGCCCAGCTTCGGCTGATTCAGATAGAAGCTGTAGTAGGCGTAGCCCAGCGCCGCATGCGCCATCGCGAAGTCCGGATCCAGCTTCAGCGCCTCCAGGTACTTTTGCGCCGCGTCGGCGGCCCTGGCATGCCCGAACAGTTCACCGCCCTGGACATAGCTTTGCAGCGCCGCCAATGATGCCGTGGTTACCTCCGGCAGCGGCTCGTGGGTGCTGTGAATCTCAAGCCGCGATTCGCCTAGATCGCGGCGAATCGAAGTCGCCAGCGCGTCGAGCGCGTTCAAGATTTGATCTTCGCCTGGCACTGTTCTGGAATATGTCTGTACCGTTTCGCCGCTCGATGGATTGATCAACTCCGCGGTCAGCAGATATTTGCTTCCCAGCCGCGAAATGCCAGGGACAATCAATGCAGGGATGCTTTCCCGAAGGCATATTTCGCGCGCCGTCAGAGGAGTCAGGCGTTCGTTTTCCGGGCGCGCCATCAGCCTGAGCGCGCTGGCAGCCTGCAGCCTGGAATACACATTGATGTAGCGCGATTGCCGCAGGCCAATGTCCAGTGCAGTTGAGAGCGCGTGGTCAAAGCGCGGATCACCTGTCTGGTTGTCGAAATCAGCGATGAGAAGCGTGCCCTGGCCTGCAAATGAAAGTACCGCGTGGCCGTGGGCAAGCCAGTACCATCCGGCCAGAGAAGCAGCCATAACCAGGACACCGAGGACCAGAGCCCAGACGAGCCGCGCGCTTCTGCGTCGCTGATTCTCCGATGCCGGCGCGGACTGGGCCTGCGCCTCCTGACCCGGTCGCGCATCCGCGCCCGAGGTGGACCCGACGATCTTCGGCATGGGCTCCAGTCTGGTTTCCAGGCTGGATTTGATCCGCGCAGGATCCGGCAGGGCGGAGGCGATCAGGCGGTATCCCCGCCCGCGCACCGTCTCAATGTAGCGCGGCGTCTGGGGATCGTCGCCGAGGGCTTCGCGCAGCTTGCTCATCGCCGCGTTCAGGCCATCTTCAAAGTCAACAAAGGTGTCCTCCGGCCAGAGGCGCTCGTGTAACTCGGCGCGGGTGATCAGCTCGCCGGGCCGCTCGGCCATGGCAAGCAGCAGGCTGCGGGGCTTCTCCTGTAGGCGTACAGGGCGGTTGCCGCGCGTCAGGTCGCCGGAGTGCATGTCCAGTACAAACGGACCGATGCGAAGAGATGCTTTCACGGAGGTGAAAGAGTTTCCCATGGTCGCGCCAAACCCCTGGGGGATGCGACAGCAGGCTTTGACCTGCCCGCGGATAGAGCCTAACGATAGCACAGGTTCTCTGTAACCGCAGTAAAATTCTTCGTCTACCCGCGCGGAATCAGTTACTTGCCGATTCAGCCAGATTTCAGGCACAGATAAGCTGCCGTCCATTGACCGAGATTGTGGCGAAACGTACAGTGCAGGAACCCGGGCGCGCTCCGTTCCGGACACGCGCTCAAGCCAGGAGGCTTTCCCAGGCAGATCTCGGCTTTGCAGGCCGATCACGCATGGGCGCCGGCGGTTGCCGGCTGTAGCTGAGCGGCGACAGGAGGGGCATCATGAGCGAGCACGCAAAGGAACTTGAGCCAAAGATCAAGGGGATTCAGGATCGAATCCGAAAGATGGCGGCAGAAGATCACGCTGGCCGCCTTTTTCAGATCATCCGTAAACCCGGCTGGACCACGCTCCGCGAGGTGAAGCTAGTTCAGGCCGCTCTGGATGGGCATGCGCGCCATCTGGACGAGGTCAACCAGTCGTTGCGCGCCCTGGCGGACGCCGCGGAGTAAAGGGGGGGGCCAGGCTCCAATTCACCGGCCAACTGAGGGAAGGGAGAGCGACGCGATGCCTGCCAACTTGCCCAACAGCTTCTATGTACTTGAGACCACGGTAGGCCTGCTCGAGCAGCAGGTCGAGTTCGTGGCCGCATGGATTCAACTCCACAAGGTCATGATCGACAACTGCCCCGGCTGCCCAGGCCCTCCGGTGGATGGGCTGAACAGCACACTAGCGGCCATGAGCGAGGCTCTTCGGATTTCTTCCGAGGCGGTCAGCCGGATAGCGGCTCAGGAGACGCTTGCGGGCGTGCAGGCGGTTGGCAAATAGCGAAGGACCGGGCGCGGGGAAAGACGCAAACCTGCAGAGACAGTTTTCAGGAGAGGATCGGGCGATGAACGCAGACGGAAGAGAGGGAAACGTGAACGCGAACCGGATAGAAAGCAGACTCCGCTGCACGCTGGCAATGCTGGCGGCGCTTACGACAATGTGGGTCTGTGCGGTGCCGTCTCCGGCGCAATCGGTAGCAACGGCAGTACCCGCCGTCAAGCTGCCTAGCCAGGCTGCCCGGACGACCGTCCAGTCGCAAACCCCGGCGAAGGGCTTCAACGCAGGCATTCAGGTGCATGGGCACTGGGTGATTGACGTGAAGAACCCGGACGGGAAGCTGGTCTCGCACACCGAATTCGAGAATTCGCTGCAGAATGGCGGGCAATTTTCCCTCGCGTTGCTCCTCTCGGGCTACGCCCAGGGAGATTGGGAGATTCTGCTTGACGGCCCAACCGGACAAGAACCGTGCCTGAACTCCCTGAACACTTCGGGTATAGGTCCCTGCGGCGTTGTGGAAAGTGGAGGGTACTTCCTCAACTCCTCGTGTATTAACTCCGGTGAACAATGCTTTCCTACGCTGCAAGTTATGAGAGCGATATCTCCCACCGGCGTTAATCAGGGCGCAGTGACCTTGACGGGCATAGCGACGGTGGGCGCAGCAGGCGTCATCAGCAACGTGCAAACGAACTCGAGCCTCTGTACCTCTTCGACGACGCCGGCGGTCTGCCAAACCGGCACCGGGATATGGACTCAAGGCCCTTTCACTGCCGCTACACTGCCCGTCTCAAACACGCCGTCCACCCCGTGCGGCGGCACGGGACAGCCCTCCTGCGCCGTGCCGGTCACGGCCGGCCAAGTGGTCAACGTCTCGGTCACCATCAGCTTCCAGTAGTCTCCAGCGGCGGCGAGCCATGAGGGATGCGATGCGGCGAGGAGGCGGTATGCGGGGTTGGCGAGAGACAGCAATGGAAGCGAGCGCAAATCTGCGCAAGCGGCTGCGGGTTGCGCCTGGCCTGGCTCTGGGCCTGGCCTCGCTGCTGCTGCTGGGTTTCGCGCCGCGCGTGATTCAGGCGCAAACCGAAACTCCGCTGTACAGCTTCGCTGGACCAACGGCAGGAGACGGCTCGGAGCCCTTTGCGGGCTTGATTCAGGATTCATCTGGCAATTTCTACGGCACCACCTATGTGGGCGGAACGTCCACGTCTACCACGTGCGTTCCAGAAGGATGCGGAACCGTGTTCGAACTGTCCCCATCCGCCTCGGGC
>JAJXXG010000014.1 GCA_021781255.1 Acidobacteriota bacterium | reverse complement strand
GCTGCTGGTGCCGACATTGTTGTTATGCTGCATCCGGATTATCAATATACGCCGGCGCTTGTTCCGGCCATGGCTGGCATGATCGCCAGCGGCGTTTACGACATGGTGCTGGGATCGCGCATCATTGGCGGTGGAGCGCTCAAGGGAGGCATGCCGCTGTATAAGTACATTGCCAACCGCTTCCTGACTGCGTTTCAGAATCTTTTCCTTGGCGTCAAGCTTTCGGAATATCACAGCGGCTACAGGGCCTTCTCGCGCGAGTTGCTCGAAATGCTTCCGCTGCTTGAGAATTCGGATGACTTCGTCTTCGATAACCAGATGATTGCCCAGGCCGTTATGTTCGGCTTCCGTATCGGAGAGATCTCCTGCCCAACCAAGTATTTTGAAGAAGCTTCATCGATCAACTTTCGCCGCAGCGTGAAGTACGGCATGGGCGTTCTCGCCACGACCGCTGGATTTGTAGCGCACAAGTGGGGGCTTGTTCGCATGCCTCGCTATGACGCAAGTGGCAGAAAAATCGCACAGCAGTACTACTCCAAATTGGCGCACCGTTCCTGAGCGATATGCAAACGCCCATCACGAAGCCCAGAAAGAATGCGCTGTTATTGCTGGCTATCTGCAGCGGCATTTCGGTCTTGTGGGGCTACTACCTTCAGCAGACTTCGCCGGGCGGCATGCCCGACTTCAGAGCCATCTACTACGGCGCGCGATGCATCCTGCATCATCGGGATCCGTATCTCCCGGCGGATTTTCTCAGCGTCTATCAGCAGGACGGTGGCGAGTTCCCGACCCGGCCGGATTGGTATCGCAACTTTCGGCGGGCCGTGCCCTACTGCATCAATCTGCCCACCACGCTCGTGTATTCGCTTCCGCTTGCGATGCTTCCCTGGTGGCCGGCCCATCTTTTGTGGACGTTGATTCTGGCCGTCTGCCTTTTTCTCGGCGTGGTACTGGCATGGGATCTTGGCGCAGATTACTCTCCGGGGATCTCGCTGTTCCTTGCCAGCTTTCTCGCCATCAATTGCGAAGTCATGTTCGAACTAGGCAATGCAGCAGGCATTGCCGTGGGATTGTGCATGGTTGCGGTGTGGTGTTTTCACAGGCAGCGCCTCCCATGGCTTGGCGTTCTCTGCCTGGCAATTCCGCTGGCAATCAAGCCGCAGGATGTTGCTTTCATTTGGCTGTACTTTCTGCTGGCGGGCGGAGATTTGCGGAAGCGCGCTTTGCAGTCCATGGCTGTCACCGCGCTATTTTCGCTCGTGGCTGTGCTCTGGATCTACCATCTTGCGCCCCACTGGATGCAGGAGATTCAGGCGAACATCGCGGCAACCTCAGCGCGAGGAGATTTGAACGATCCCGGTCCTGCATCCATTGGCAATACCGGGCTTGGCATGATGATCAGCCTGCAAACGGTGATCAGCGTCTTCAAAGACGATCCTGACTTTTACAACATGCTCACGCACTTGCTTTTTCTGCCTGTTCTTGGAGTGTGGGCCGTTGTCACTCTTCGCACTCGGACCTCGGAGAAGGCGGTCTGGTGCGCACTTGCAGCCACGGCTGCTCTATCGCTGCTTCCCATCTATCATCGCCAATACGATGCCAAGATTCTGCTTCTTGCTATTCCTGCGTGCGCGTTCCTTTGGCGTCAGGGTGGAGTTGCGCGGTGGTTGGCCCTTGCCGTTACAGGTATGGGATTCGTATTTACTGCCGATCTTCCGCTGGGTATACTTCGCTTGTTTACGCAGCAACTTCCGCTGTCTCCTGTCAGTTTCCACGACAAGTGGATGACGGTAGCGATAGGCCGCCTGGCTCCGCTCTCAGTACTCCTCATGGGAATCTTTTATCTGTGGCTCTATGTACGCCAGTCGCGGACTATTCATCAACAAGGAGAGAAGGGAATTGAAGTCGTGGTTCCGGGGAACTCCAATCCAACGGCGTCTCAATGAGAGCACTGCATTCCCGCACGCTTTGCTCCTGCCGCAAGGCAACAATCCGCGGAGCTGCTCATCGAAATCGCAAGGAAGCCAGGCATGACCAAGTCGAGACTCATCGGAATCGTACTCATTCTCATCAGTAGTGCGATTTCCATCGTCTGGGGTTCCTTGCTGGAGCGCCAGGCGCCGCTCGCCATGCTGGATTTCAAGGGCATTTACTACACCGCACGTTGCCTCGTCCATGGCCGCGATCCTTACAGTACAGCGCAGATGTTGCAAGTTTACGAGCAGGAGGCAGAACACAAACCGGACGAGCCTGCGCAGATTCGCCGCGTTGTTGCGGTGAATGTGTATCTGCCAACGGTCTTTGCTTTTACCATTCCTCTGGCTCTTTTGCCCTTCGGGCCTGCACACGTGCTCTGGATGATGCTGACGGCGCTTTGTCTTGTCCTTGCTGCCATGGCTGTGTGGGATCTGACTTGCGATCGCGCATGGGGAATTTCGCTCGCTCTCATCTGTGTCTGGCTTGCAAACTGTGAAGTGTTCTTTACCGGTGGAAATGCAGCAGGCATCGTCATCAGCCTCTGCGTGCTCAGCGTCTGGTGCTTCTTTCGCAAGCGTTTGGCTCTTCTCGGAATACTCTTCCTGGCTGCAGGATTGGCGATCAAGCCCCACGATGTTGGTTTAATCTGGCTTTTCTTTCTGCTGGCCGACAAGGACATGCGCAAGCGCGCACTGCAGTCATTGCTTATGTCGTTTCTGCTTTGCCTGCCCGCAATTCTATGGTTGTCCTACGTCTCTCCCCACTGGATGCAGGAGCTGCGGTCGAATCTGGTTGCTGATTCTGCCCGAGGCGGGAACAGCACACCGGGACCGGAAAGCTACGATGGACGAGAACCCGGCGCCGTCATCGATCTTCAGTCTGCCGTGAGCATCTTCCGCAACGATCCCGTGTTTTACAACACGCTCAGCTATGGAATTTGCGGCGCGCTGCTTCTCATTTGGGGGCTCGCCCGCCTCCGCTACGGATTCTCGATACAGGGTGGCTGGTTATCTCTTGCAGCGATTTCGGCGCTGGCGATGCTGCCGTTTTATCACCGCCAGTATGACTGCAAACTTGTGCTGCTCACGCTACCGGCACTCTCCATTCTGTGGTCGATTGGTGGACCAATGAAATGGATTGGAGCCGTGGTAAACACGCTGGCCATTTCTCTCACATCAGAGATCCCGCTGGCGATCCTCATCGTGCTTAGCACAGGAATCCCAGCCTCGGTCGAGAGCACGAGTGGGAAGGTGACTGCTCTGCTGGTGACCCGCCCTATCCCAGTTGTTTTGCTGCTCACGGCAATCTTTTACTTCTGGGCGTTTTTGCGGTATGCGCGTACGCGGGTGAAGAATTTAGCCTCCGATGCGAAGGAAGGAGGAGCCATTGCGTAGATGTATGCCTCACAAAGACCTAGGCAGAGCGAATTCCCCAGGTGAATCCGCAATTGTCAGCGGACCTTCCGCTACGAGTACTGAGATGCACTGCAGCGCCAGGGCCAGGTGGGATGGACTTATTCTTTTAGGCCTCGGCGCTATTCTCTTTCTCGTGGTAGGTGTTAGCTGGGAGCGGATTTCGACCTTGTCCATGGGAGACTTCAAGGTTGCCTATTACAGTGCACGATGCCTTATACAGAATGGCGATCCGTATGATGGAAATGCCGTAGAGCGCGTCTATCACGTTGAGGGCCGTGAGGATCCCAAAGCGCCTGTGCGCAACCTTCTCGTGATGACGCGTTATTTCTATCTGCCAAGCGCCTTTATAGTTACTGTTCCTTTCGCATTACTTGGATTCAATGCCGGTCACCTGCTCTGGATGGCTTTCTCTGCAGCCGGCCTAATCCTCGCAGGCTTTCTAATGTGGGAGATCAGCGCGCAGTATGCCCCTGTACTTTCAGGCGCGCTCATAGGCTTTGTTCTGGCGAATTGCCTTTGGATCTTCATGATCGGGAACTCTGCGGCAATTGCCATTAGCCTGTGCACAATCGGTGTGTGGTGCTTTCTTAGGAATCGCTTCGTTGCAGCAGGAATACTGTGTCTGGCACTCAGTCTGGTGCTCAAGCCGCATGACTCAGGCTTTGTTTGGCTCTATTTTCTAGTTGCCGGCGGAGTATATCGCAAAAGAGCTCTGCAGACATTCGTTGCCACCTGCCTCCTAAGTCTGCCGGGCATTCTATGGGTTCAATACGTGTCGCCTCATTGGATGCAGGAGATGCGTTCCAACATGTCTCTTTTCTCAACACAGGCAGATGACAGCACACACGGAACTGTCTCTATCGCAGGCGGAAGCACAGACTCTCTCGTCGAACTACAATCTGTGTTCGACATTTTCTGGAATAATCCAGCATTGTCCAGTGCAATTACCTATGCTCTCTGCGGAGCGTTGCTTGCCGTTTGGCTTGTTGTGACAATGAAATCGCCAGCAAGTCTGCAGAGCGCATTGCTTGCCTTGGCAACGATTGCCCCACTCTCGATGCTGCCTCTATACCACTGGCTGCACGACACGAAACTCATCTTGCTAACAATTCCAGCCTGTGCCATGTTGTGGGGAATCGGCGGGGCCAGAGGGAAGCTGGCACTTCTGTTCTCAACTGGATATGTCGCTGTTACCGCAGATATTCCTCAAACCTTGTTAGGTTTTTTGACAGGTAGACTTTCATTGTCACCTGATACTGCGCTAGGAAAAGTTCAGTTTGCGATCTTTGCACATTCTGCTTCTTGGGTTCTTCTGCTCGCAAGCATTTTCTTCCTGTCTGTTTATACGAAAGATTCGCTTTGTTCGAGTGCATCTGCAATGCGTATAGCGCCTCGTTGTTTTCCCTCAAAACATATATAAGAGAATTTAGAGTCCCCGATAGGGGATCGGTAAACCCCTCGCCTTTAGGCGACGGATAGGGCTAGGCTTGGAAGGATGGAAGACTACAAGCGTGGCAGCCACACGGTGTGGGACTGCAAGTATCAC
>JAJXXG010000273.1 GCA_021781255.1 Acidobacteriota bacterium | reverse complement strand
GAACGCGCCGGGCTCGACGCGCTCACATTCCCAGATGGCTCCACAGACACGCTCATGGTGCCCGTGAATCCTGAGATTGCCAAGATCCTTGCGCGCTATCCCATGCCGAACGATCCCACAGGCACGTATGGAGATCGCACTTACGCCACCGCATCCAAAGTGGTCACCAACGCCGATCAGTTTTCGCTGCGCATTGATCACACGTTCACGCCAAAGGACCAGTTTTTCGCACGCTTCACCATGGACAACTTTGACGGTCCCACCACCAATCCAAGCCAGACCGCCATCGATCCGAACTTCGGCGTCCACTATCTCGATAAGCAGCGCAACGTCGTCGGCACTTACACCCGCACTGTTTCGCCGCGACTTGTCCTTGAATCGCTCATCAGCATCATGCGATCCACGCCCGGCTTCCCCACCACGGACTACACGGATCCCGCGGTCAAGTTTACCGATGGTCTCTTTGAGGCCTTTAACGGCGCCGGCGGCTCCGTCATGCAGTCCTATGGCAATCTCTTTCAGGGTCGCCAGACGCTCTCGTTCACCACGGCCCGCCACGTCCTCAAGGCTGGATTTGAGGCGCGCATCAACCGCGACACAACCTACTTCGGCGTGAGCCCGGATGGCGAATACGACTTCGGCGGTGGCGCAGCATACGCCACGGAGGCGATTCCCTCAGAGAGCGGTCAGCACAACATTGCCGTCGGTGATCCGCTGCCCGACACGCTCTCTGGCTTCCTTTCCGGCAGCGCCTTCATGTACACCGTGGAGCTTGCCGCTCCCGGAATCTCCGGCGGCGACCACATGGGCCCCGCCGCCATCAACCGCGAGAATTACGCCCTTTGGGTGCAGGACACCTGGAAGATTACCCCGCGCTTCACCCTCGACTATGGCCTGCGCTGGGACCTCTACACGCCCATCACTGAGCGTGCTCGCCGCACCGGAGCATTTCGCATCATCAACGGCGTCAAGCAATACGTCGTCAATCCCCAGCCCGGCTACCAGACCAGCAAGCACGGCTGGGAACCGCGCGTGCAGGCCACCTGGCAGGCCAGGCCCAACCTGCAAGTGCACGCCGGCGGCGGCGTCATGGTCATTCCGCCCAACATCTGGCAGGACAACTTCCTTACCGGTTCCACGCCCTTCGCCGTCATTCCGCGTCTTGTGGCAGCGCCCAGTGCAGCCATTCCTTACGGATTCCAGATTACCTCTGCCCAACTGCCTGACGTCTACACGCCCACGGGCCAGCTGATCCTCGTTCCCGGCCACTTCAAGCCCGTCGCGCCCAACACCATCATGGACGTGAACCGCTACGAGCAGGACATGGCCGCGCTTACCCCCAGTCACGTGGTCAGCCCGCTCAACCTCAGCGGAGTCGACGCTTCCTTCACCAACGCCACGCTCTTCACCTGGACCCTTGGCCTCGAGCGCCGCTTTGGCAACCTCACCGCAGACGCCGCCTACGTGGGCACCGCTGCCCAGCGCCTGCCGCGATACAGTTACCCTAACGCCTTTCCCGGTGCGAGCCCCGGATTTGCGCCGGACACACAGTTTGACGCAAACGGCAACGTGATCGGCGGTTTCGGAGTGGAGAACGTGATTGTTGCTGATTCCCACTCCACTTATCACGCGCTCCAAACCTCGCTCTCAGGAACCGTTGGCCATGGAGGTCCCGGAATCCAGGCCAGCTACACCTGGAGCAAGTCCATTGATGACACCAGCTTCGTACTCGGCGGTACGGGTTCAACCGGTGCAGTTGTCTCAGGCATATCGCAGAATCCCTATGACACGCATCCTGAGAAGGCGCCGTCGTCGTTCGACATCACACACGGCTTCAGCCTCAGTGTCGCGCAGGACCTTCATCTTCAAGAGGCCAGCTTCCTCCATCCGATCAGCCGTAAAGTCACGTACGGTTGGGAACTGCTCAGCATCTCCAGCATCGCTTCCGGCTCGCCCTTCACTGTCTACTCCGGCGTTCAGCAAACCGGCTACGGTGAATTAGGCGTCGACCGTCCTGACCAGATTGCCAAGCCGCAGCTCTCCACCGCGCGGACTGACCGCAAAGACTACTTCGGCCACGGAGCCAGCAACGCGACGGACTTCTTCTCCATTCCCATCCATGTGGCCGGCGGGTCCGGACCTAACCAGGGCCTCCTCGGAACCCTCGGCCGCAACAGCTTCCGTGGCCCTGCGTACTACGACTACGACTTTGCACTTATCAAGGACACGCCCTTCGGACGTCGTGCCAGCGGAGCAGAGCGGATGGATCTCCAGTTCCGTGGCGAGTTCTTCAATCTCTTCAACATCGTCAACATGGGCTTGCCCTCCAACATCCTCACCGGCTCCGGCTTCGGCCAAATCAGCACCACCGCAGGCACCTCGCGCCAGATTCAGCTTTCCCTCAAGCTTATTTACTAGGGAGCCGCCACCTTCGCATCGCCGCACTCTGCTATAAAGGGTGCGGCTTTGTGTCCGCGTCCGCGTGGGCCTGTGGAGACCCTTATGAATCGCGCCGTCTTTGCTGTCCTGTTGCGCAAGGCATTCATCGCCGCGCTTGCCTTTTGCGCCCTGCTTCTCTCCACGTGTGTGCATGCCCAGCAGCGCGTTGCGCAGGTCAACATGGTGCCGGTCTCGCCGGAAAGCGTCGGATTCTCCTCAGCACGGCTCAAAAACCTGCATGCAATCATGCAGGCGGCCGTCGACAAGAAGCAGATTGCCGGCATCGTTACAATCCTCTCTCGTCACGGCAAAATCGTGGATTACCGTACCTACGGCGTCAGCGACCTGGCCAGCGGCACGCCCATGCGCAAGGACGAGATATTCCGCGATTACTCCATGACGAAGCCCATCACCGGCGTGGCCATGATGATTCTCTACGAGGAAGGGAAGTGGCAGCCCTCTGACCCCATCTCCAAATACATACCGGAGTTCGCACACCTCAAGGTCTACAAAGGCGTCGATGCCGCAGGCCACATGATTCTTGCCGACCCCGAACACGCGCCCACCATGGCTGAGCTGATGACCCACACCGCCGGATTCACTTACGGATTCTTCGGCAATACGCCCGTCGACAAGATATACCGTGACGCACACCTCTTCGACTCGAAGAACCTGCAGGAGTTTATCGACAAGCTCTCCAAAATCCCTCTGCTCTACGAGCCCGGTCACGGCTGGACATACTCCGTCTCCATGGATATTGAGGGCTACATTGTTCAAAAACTCTCAAGCCAATCACTGCCAGACTTCGATCGAGACCACATCTTCCGGCCTCTTGGCATGCGCGACGCCGGCTTTTATGTGCCCGCAGGCAAGCTCAATCGCTTTGCCACGCTTTACGTCACCGGGCCCCACGGCGAATTGCTTGCCGATGCAAACGGTGGCAAAGTCAGCAGAAATTTCGCCGCGACACCCGCGCTTCCTTCCGGCGGCGGCGGCATGGTCTCCACTGCCGAGGATTACTACCGCTTCGCGCAGATGCTGCTCAATCATGGCGAACTCGACGGTGTGCGCATTCTTTCGCCTGCCACCGTCCAGCTGATGACCTCGAATCACCTGCCGCCAGAGCTGCTCTCAGGCAAATACGGCATAGGACTTCAGCAGATGCGCCCCGGCTTTGGCTATGGTTACAACGGCGCCGTCGTCTTCAATCCCGCCATGGCGAATCTCTCTGACGGCAAAAACGAATACCTCTGGGATGGCCTTGCCGGAACCTGGTTCTGGGTCGACCCCACCAATGACATCGTTTTTGTCGGCATGATCCAGCGGGTCCTTGGCCCTGCCAGTCCTAACCTCCAGTACAAGAGCCGCGCCGCCGTCTACGGCGCTCTCGTCGATCCCTCAAAGTAACCGGTGTTGAGCAGCACGCCATCCGCACGCGGCGGGTCGGCCTCGCAGCCCTCGAGTGCTACACTCCCACGAGCAGGTCCAAATCATTCATGCGCGCCACACACATCGAATTCCGTCTCCGTGTCTTCATCAACCTTCTCATCATCTCGCTCGGCTTCTGGGCGCCGTGGATTGGCGTTGTTGCGCCGCCCACAGGCTTTGCCTCGCGCATCTCGCTGCTTGAGTGGCTCTCCAGCACCACCAGCCGTATGGGCCTCATGTCGTTCACTCATGCTGCGCCGTTCTTCGTCATCGTCGGCATCACTTTCGCCGCTCTTGCTGCGGCGCTGCGCGTATGGGGTTCTGCGTATCTCGGCCCGGTTACCGTCATCCATCGCGACATGCAGGCCGGCGCAGTCATGGCTGCCGGACCTTATCGCTTCGTGCGTAACCCGCTCTATCTCGGCCTGTGGTTCATGGTCGCTGCCATGGCGCTCGTTATGCCGCCTTCCGGTGCACTGTTCACTCTGGTCTTTCTCTCGCTCTTCATTGTGCGCCTCATTCTTGGTGAGGAAGCCTTCCTCGCCACGCAGCTCGGCGAACCCTACCGCGTCTATCGCATCGCCGTTCCGCGCCTTCTTCCGCGCCTGCGACCCATCCTTCCGCGCGTCGCCGCGCGTCCACAGTGGCTCCACGCTTTCCTCGCGGAGCTTGGGCCCATCGGCGTTTTCGTGACGCTTGCCTTCTTTTCCTGGAGCTATGACAACATGATTCTGATGAAGGGCATCCTCATCAGTTTTGGCATCTCGCTCGTCGTGCGTGCGCTCGTCCCGCCAGGCGAGCCGCACTTCCGCCAGGCTAGTTAAGTCTGCTTACCCATCCGGCCCAGGTGTGTCCATCCAAACCCTTCGCCATACTTCAGCCCAAATCCCAGCGCCCGGTCCACACCGATGTGGTTTGCCCACACCAGCGCCCACGCTGCAGGCATCTGCAGATGCAGCAGCAAGCCCCACGCGCCCAGCACCGCCGGAACTGCATAAGTGTGTGCGGCGTTATAGATGCGCGCTCCACGGCACGGCCCCGCGAGATAGCCCAGCATTGAGAGGTCCGGCGCAA
>JAJXXG010000011.1 GCA_021781255.1 Acidobacteriota bacterium | reverse complement strand
TGGTTCCAACTCACCTGTGGCCCAGAGAGTTGCCCTGTCGTCGCTGCACGCTACGGAGTCGTCTGGCTCTACGAAGCCGTAGCCCAAATGTCGACTAACCTCGCTTCTCCAGTGCTCATGGTGTTTCTCCTCATCGGGATCTATGATCGGCCGAATAAAGTTCTCTGAACCCCGCCATGATGCAGCATGAACCAGGAGCGCTTTTACCAAAACGGCACGTTCGGACAGCGCCATTGGCTCAACCAAGGCGGGATAGGCTCCTTCCAGCGCATCAAAGATGCGGTGCGCCGTGTGGGTTGCGAGCGCCGTCGCCGCACTCGTGCCCATTGTGAAATGTTGTTCATTAGATGAGCCGTCTTTCGGCGGTGCCGCGACTCTCAGCCCCCAGTAACGACTCGGATTGCGATGAGGAATCAGTGTGGCGGGAGCACTCGCGGGTTCAATGACAACCGGTTGGCGCCCTCCCGCCATCAGGAGTTCCGGCTTGGTAGCCCGATGCAACCCTGATCCCAAACGTGACGGTAAGGCCGGCATCTTTTCAACCTGGTAGGGAGAGAATGGCGAGTTCCCGGGAAACTCTTCAGCGGCATCGCGGTGCCAAGCTCCCACGGTCAACCCGTTAACCGTATCCGCGGGCGCCAAGATACGCCGTGCGGCCTTAGCTGCGTCCAATCCACGGAAGATCGCTCGGCCGCGCTCTGCGGCCTCAAGTTGGAGAAAGGCTGCCTCGTCAGCGCTATCGTGAAGAATGATCTTGTCGTCAGCGTTGCCAGCGCTCACCAGGAAGAGAATGTGGTAAGAGAAGGCAAGATAGTCGAGAGCCCGCGCCCAGGTCGATATCCTCCCTGAGAACGGCCGAGTCCGATCGCCCAGGGACAGATTCACAACAATTACTTCCTCGCCGCCGTTTTCTCGCATGTGCATCACAGCGGCGACAATGACGTCAATGATGAGCTTGTCTTCCTGAAACCGCTCATCTCCCGACGCGGACGCATACATCACAGGCTGGAAGTACACCCTCCGACTAATGGGTGTCGGGAGATCGTTCAGATCGCCGTGGATGACAAGTGAGGCCATTGCCGTGCCATGAACACGCTCACCCACCGCTCTTGCCTCGAGGTCTTGTGGGTCCTCTGAGATAAGATAGTCCCGGAGAAGGGGATGAGCCTGCACGGGCACGGCATCAAGGATTCCGGCAATTGGCACCGGATTTTGCGGTGCAGGGCGATGCTCGTCTGCGGCAATCCGGTCGCCCGCTCCCTCAACCATTCCGAGGCTCTGCGGAACGATGGAGACAACGGGATCTACGCCTGCCAGGGATGTCGGGCTCAATTTGGCAATGTGTCGAATTTCGGCGGCGGGCAGATCAACCAGCAACGCATGGTACCCAAATTCGGGGCGGCGAGATCGATTAATCACTCTGCCATTCGCCCGTTGAATACGCTCTCTGGTTTCTTTCTCTGATGCCTCGGCCCGATCGCCCGACTTCCGGAAGACCAGTTCCACTTCTATGCGAATCAGCTCGTCATCCGGGGCATCCTCGACGGACTTTTCAAGGTAATCTCTATTGGCTGGTGAAACGCGATCTTGCGGTCCCCAGGGACGCACTGAGCGAAGCAAGAAAAATAGGTTGCGCCACGGCGCGTAGCCCTGCGGTAGCTCGCCCGTCTTTGCCCATCGCTCCCAGAGCGAGAGGATTTGATTCAACGCCTCCAGCTGTGGGACCAGCAGATAAAGCTCGGCATGCTCGTCGGGATCGCTCGGTTCGAGTTCTTCCTCTCCGGCGAACTCGAGTCCTTTGATTTTGGTCACAGCCCTTGCGAAGTCCTGCACTGGCCCGTTTACTTCGAACACCAGTACTCGTTCCGGTGCCAGCGACATCGGATCCGCGCGCAGCTGAAGTGCTGCATCCTCTCGATTCAGGACGTCCCGCAGTCTTTGGAACACAGGCCCATGCATCCGGACCTGCTCAGCGAGCTCAAATTTGGTCGGTCCCGGGATCTTCTTTGGCTTTCCTGTGGGTCGCTTTACTGGCTCGGGTGCGTTCAGGCGAAGCAGGGGTCTCATCGCGTCGTGCGGCATGGCTTGTTGGAATTACTCGGCTGGTCCAGAGAGTAATCTGTTCCCGCAAAATATCCCGTAGCGGGCGGCCTTCCAGCGAGAGAATGTGCTGCCGACGCACGGTCTGACAGAATTCTAACGCTTCAGCAAAACTGATTGGACCGAGTCTCTCGGCCAGCACGTTGGCTTCGATGCCCGAGGACTCGGGCCAGGAGTCGAATTGGCGACTCAGGAAGCCGGTCAGCGCCTGGTGCGTAGGTTGCGGCAGGGAAAGTCGCAGCTGGAATCGCCGCCATACTGCCCTGTCGAGCAACTCAGAATGGTTAGTTGCACCGATAGCCACCACATAACTTGGAAGCTGATCGATCTGCATCAGCAAGAACGACACCACACGCTTAATTTCTCCCGTCTCGTGGGTATCTCCTCGTTCCTTGCCTACAGAATCAAATTCATCGAAGAACAAGACGCACGGAACCGTGCGAGCGTAATCGAACAGCCGCGCCAGCCGGGTATTCGTTTCCCCAAGATATGAGCCGACGAGGGCGTCATAGCGCACTGTGAAGAACTGCACGGCCAGCGCCTCAGCGATGGCTTCCGCAACCGATGTCTTTCCATTCCCGGGTGGCCCGGAGAGTAAGATTCGGTGACGGGGTTGCATCCCGTGAGCACGAAGCAAATCTGCTCGGTGCTGCTCTTCAACCAGCTGCTTGACCTGCTGGCTGACCGGCAACGGCAGGATGAGGTCCTCGAGCCGCCGGCGCGGAGTGCTTTCAAGTATAGAATCCCGCCCTGCCTGGCTCGTCGAAGCCCGGGCTGGAGGAGTCACCGCGACAGCATTCAGAGTCCTTTCAAGGCGGTCGGCCAGAATGTGATGACTCTTACCCCGCTCATCAGCCACCACGGCCTCGACCGAAGAGCGCAAAGTACCCCTGTCTCCGACCATGCCCGCGCGCACTATGGAGACGAGAAGATCACTTCGCGCCACTGCCTGCTCCTGACTGATTGCCCTCCTGGCGAACGGTAGCATCGCGGAGCATATTTTCATAGAGGACGCCGAGGACGCCGCCGCGCAAGCCGTAGCGTTGGGGACGCGATCCGTGAGGCATCTCGACCCGATCAGGGCTCCTCGACGAGCGCGGGATCCGCGCCGGGCCCCCGGCGCCGCGTACTCACGGACTACGCGGCTCAGCGCATCCCAAGCAGCGGGGAACTCATCATCTGAGGCGCGCGCGAGCCTCTCGAGCGCACGGTTTATGTCGGTGACGGTAGCCAGTCCGCCCCCCTGAGTACCCCTGGCGGACCTACGAGTTTCGAGTCCCACGTAACTCTTTGGTCGTTCCAGTGAAGCCAGCCGCCCCCACATCTTGAGCATAAGTACTTGAGCCATCGTTCATTTTCTGATTGGGCTGCGCAGAGTTGCCCCGATTTCTGCCCACCGACGCGGCACGCCAAGCTGCGCTGCGCTTCCGCGCTCGCAGCGAGCAATGGGAGTCCCTGTTCGGGACGTAGGTGTCGCAGGTTCAAATCCCGTCACCCCGACCAATAAATCAAAGACTTATCTCGCTAATCGCGCGCCTCCGGATCGCATCTGAGAGCCGGGGACTCACCAGGGACTCGGTCCGACAGCTCAGTTTTCGGACTTGCAGCCCCGGACCACGAGGGGGAACGGTCCAACATGGCCAAAGCCTTGCGCAAGCGATGCCCCCGTCGCGCTGTCCATGAGCCAAGGCAAGTGAGCACATTCGAGTGCAATTGGGCACGTGACGCTCTACCGGGCGCTGCAGAGAGTCGTTTCATGATTCCAGCCCCCGCCCCTGTTCAATGTTCTTCGCGTAGCACTTGAGGCTATCAGCAATTTTGGAAAGTACCCTCGACACATAAGGAATGATGTCCCGAAAGCCTGCCGACGTGCCATCAGGCCGACCATGGTATGCGCGCAGATGGCTCCGCAGCGCGCTCCTTTCAGTCACCGTAATCTGGCCCAACAGCGCACGAAATCACGTCTCGCCCGCCCAAATTTGGTAAGTTCACTCGCGATCCACATGCTGCTTATTCAACAGAGCATTTGATTTCAGGAATTTTATCAATACCTGTTCCACTTGATCACAGAGGGGCCCATCGTCGATTCGGATAAATGATCCACGGTCAACCACCGGCCGTCTAAACCAAAATTTCTCGTAGTGTTCTCGAATGCGCTTTCGTATCGGTCTTTTGGAGGCTTTACCGACATACACCGGCCTATCGGTGATGTCGTAGAAAACATATACGCCTGGGCAATCGGGAAGCGAATCGTCTGCATACGGATCGAAGTCGACCAATGTTCCAAGCCCAACGACTTCCTGCTCTCGCGCAGCTTCTGCTGTCAGTGTTGAGGGCGCCGTTTCGCCGAGCGCCTTCTCCAGCTTCTTCCTAGTTGCCTCTTGTGGATTACGGCTATTTCCCACCTCCAGGTTATATATCCCGGGCCCCGAAACCCCAGATTCCTGTGCGAGCTTCTGGCGTGACCACCCCCTTGCCGCGCGAGCCTTTCTCAGCCAGTCCCCGAATGGGTTGGCCTCTTCGGCTGCGGTGACCTCACTCTCTTCGTTGTCGTATTCCATCAGTTTGATACCTCAATGGGCGCCAGCAGGCATACCTGATCGCGCTCTTTATCTATGACACACCAAGCACCTTCATCGCGGCGGTTTTCGGATCTCCATAAAAGATCGGATCCACGTACTCCATGATGTCCGCGCTCACGTCGAGGAAGTTGCGCTTGTTCTCAATCGGGATCAACGCCCGCTTGGCACCGTTGTCTTTGGCGACCTGCAGAGGCTCGGTGAGCGAGCGCAGCGGCTTGATATTGCCCTGGACACTCATGTCACCGAGGATTATTAACCCGGCG